>CANQRJ010000019.1 GCA_947626215.1 uncultured Bacilli bacterium | reverse complement strand
TTGAACGGCAACCAGTAATATCAAGGGTTTCAAGGATTTTTTTATCTCAAAAAGGCTATTTTTTTATATATTTTTATCTTCAAAGAACACGCAGAAATCTCTGAAAGCCTTAATACAGGCTCAACCTTCATACCTCAAAGACTTGACAGTAAAATAACACGCAACATATATATTGCAATTTTGCCTTGCTACAATAATTACTCTAGCAAGGCTTTATTACTATCTTTCATACTCTTTTAAAGATTCATTTAATTTATCTTCATCTACTCCATCTTTAATTATATTAGGTTTAATCTCTATTACTTGTGTTCCATTATCTAACATTACATTATTAGGATTAGGTTCTTGTAATAAGTTTTGTTTCATATAATATTGATTTACTTTATCAAGTTCAGTTTCTTTATATTTATCGAATACTGATGTATATGTATTAAGTGTAATTGCTACATCTGTATGTCCCATTAATTTTTGTAACACTACTGGTGTTACTCCTGCTTCTATTGCTCTAGTTGCATATGTATGTCGTAAACTATGAGAGGACATACGTTCTATATTTAATTCATTTAATATTCTTGCTAATGCTCTATTTACATTTTCTGCATTAGTATATTTATTAAATGGAGGTTTAAACAATAATTTTTCTTCATTGTTCTTTTGCTCTTCACAAAATTTCATCTGTTCTACTATATATGGATATAACGAATCTGGTATAGGTAAATATCTATTACCTGCTTTTGTCTTCGGAGAATTACTCATTGTTATTTCTCCTTTTATCCCATGTGTTAATGTTTTATGTACATATAATCTTCTATGTTCTAAGTCTATATCATGTGTACTTAATGCTAAACACTCTCCTATTCTTAATCCCATAAATAGTTGTATTAAAAATTCATTTCTATACGGACATTCTTTTAAAGTCTTATTTTGTAAATAACTAACAAATTGATTTTCTTCATCTAGTGTCATAGCTCTAACAAGTTTTTCTTGTTTTAAGCTCTTAGGTCTTATAACTTGTGCCATTGGATTTCTAAGTATATAACCTCTATCAAAAGCATATTTAAATGCTTTATTGAATTGTTCCATTACCTTTTTAATAGTTGAATCGCTAAAATCTTTATATGTATTTATATATTTTTGAAGCTCCTCTGGTGTAATCTCATCTATATTTTTATTTGACACAGCACTATTAAAAATCTTCTTTTGTGTTCTTTGTACTCTTTCATATTGAGATTCTGAAATAATATTTGTATCATATTTATTCTGTAATATTGTTTTCATTAATTCTTTTAATGGAATACCATTATGTTCAATATATACTGGATTTTCTTTTTGAAACATTATAGATTGTAAATATGCTTTTGCTTTTTCTTCAGTTGCAAAACTTTTTTCTTTATGTTTTCTTTCTTGAGTAACTGGATCATAGTCATAATATTGAGCTACCCATTTTTTTCTATCTTTTCTAAAAAATACAGAGCCTTCACCGAGGCTGCTGAAAAACTATTTTTTAAGTTAGTCAATCCCACTTTTTAATATAAAATCATCTAAAATTAATATTATTGTGGTAAACAAATATTAATATATGATTGGTTTTTATATAAAAGTGGATTGGTGTTTTTGAAAAATATTATTTTTTCAGCAGTATCGCCTTCACCTTTTCCTTTTTCTTTTGCCATTAATCTCTCCTTTCTAACTTCCACAAATAATATGATAGCACACATATTTGTTTAGGTTTTGTAAAATTTAATGATGGAAAATCTTTTCTTTTAAATAATTGATTAGCACTATTTTGATTCATTCCTAAATCTTTTGCTACATCTTTTACACTCAAATTTGAAAATGGATTTATTTTATATTTTTCAAGTAATAATACAAATAATCTATTATCCATATCTCTTTTTGAAACATCTAAAGGTTTATATTCTATTTCTTTTGTTTGAGGATTATTAATAAGTTCATCACTATAAATTACATTATCTTGCAAAGCTATCATCTCCTTTTTTATCTATTACTTCATACTCTTTATTCTTTTCTTTTAAGTCGTTTTCTGTCGGTTTTTGAACATCTAAATCAAATTCTTCGACAACTCCTTTTATCTCTTCTTGTTCTTCGATATTATTAATAACATCTTCCGTTTTTATTTGTTCTTGACTTTTCTGTTTTTCTATTTCTTCTTTAATTATTTTTTCAACCTCAACTTTTCTTTCATCATTTAATCTATCTAAATGTCTAATCTCCCAAAGTTTTGCAAAAGCTTCTAACTCCTCTTCTTTTAATTGCTCATCTTTAGGTTGCTTATTATTAATGTACTTTAGATTTTCAAACATTGTATCTTTCATTTTTTCATCTTTTGAATGTGTAAATAATCTATCTACTATATCCCAATCTTTTATAACGTATGTTCCATTATCCCAATTGTCTGTATCCATTCTATTAAATATTCCTACACCTATAGATAGATTACCACCAATAGTATTGCCAGCAACTTGACAAAGTCTTGCCCAACCATACTCATCATCTACATCAGGACTTCTATATTTCTTTACATCACAATATGCTAAAACAGATTCAACAAATTCTCTATATCCATACCAATGTAAATACACACCCATTTTTTTACTTTTATTACTAATTACTGCTCTATCTCCCATAGTTATACTCCTCTCTATCCTCAAAATCGTAATCTTTCTTTGATTGCTCTATAAACTCATTAAATTCTTGCATTTGTTTTTCTTTTTGAGTTAAATTGAATGCTTCTTCCATTTCTTTTATATCTTCTTCTGTAGGTTCAGGATATAAATCTTTTTTCATATCGTTCATTAGCTTTTCAATTTCATCTTTTGTAATTATCACATAACTTGTATCTATGTCTTTTATTTCTTCATTTAATTTCTTCATATAATACTATCCTTTCTATTATATTTCTTTTTCTTTTATTTCTAGCTTTCTTTTTCCATCACTATCTTCTATACATTTAAATATATTTTGGTCTACAAAATTCTTATCTGCTCCCTCAATAATTGTCGCTTTTTCATTAGTTACGGTATATGCTAGACAATCACTAGCATATCCTAAATTAACTAACTCTTTTGCTCTTTCAAAAAAAGGTTTATCTGTAGTAGTAAGAAAAGCTCTTGTTGAACCAGTATCAATACATCTATTTTTTATATATCCACCTATTTGCCTATAACTCATATTAATGAATGTATTAGGTATTTCTTGAAATAATCTAATTGACGAGTCTGCTGATGTAAGTATCAAATTCGAATAATGAGTTGAATGTTTTATATCATACATAAGTCTTGCTAAATCATTTCTACTACTTATACGTTTTTGTATTAGTGGATTATCTTTAATTAATTGCGGAGAATCTATATCTGGTAATCCTTCTATTTTGATATTATTCTTAACAATTAATTTATCTTCTTTCATATCCTCTTCAATCCAAGCATATGTTCCGTGATCTATAATTATATGTCCTCTAAATCCTTTTATATTTTTACATATCTTATTAGTGATTCTTATATCTTCAATACTTGCCTTAGCATTTCCAGAGGGATGATTATGTTGTAGGTAATATCCATTTGCACCAAGTCTGTACATTCTTCTTGATATATCTTCAAATCCTCTTTGTGTTTTTAAATATGGTGTTTTTGATTTTACTCTAAAAATATTACAACTATTAGGAAGTCTTGAAGTAACAGACTCATAATTTATAATTGAATTATCTCTCATATATATAATTCTAAAAGTTTCAAACTTTGGATTTCTAAAAATCTGACAAGTTTTTACTAAATCTTCTCTAGATTCAATTTTTATATCTTTTAAATCTATATAGCTTTTCATTTCTTCATTTTCAGGAATAGCATTATATATTGTTTTAATTTCTAATCCTGACATTCCTTCCTAGCCTCCTCAACTAACTTATTCTTTAAATAGTTAATTGAAAGATTATCTAAGTAATCTAAATTTTTAAATGGAGTTAACTTTTGTATATCTTTTTCACTTAACTTTAAGAAATACTTAAAAGCAATAAACTGATAAACTAAAAATCCATAAGTCTTTAGATTTCTTAAAAGAAAACTTAAGTTTCTGTAATAGAACTTCATTTCTTTTAACTTGTAATCCACTTTAGAGAAAAATTCTTCCTTGCTTATATTAGATTTTTCTAAAAAATCTAAATTTGATATATTATTTATCTCTAATGTTTTACTTTCAGGTTTAACCTCTCCACTAACAAGCTTATCTTCTCTAAACTTAATTAGCTTTTCTAAATCTTCATAATTTTCTAAATATGTTTGTACTCTTTCTTTATTTATTGCTATAGGCTGCTTCTGATATTCACTAAACCATTTATCCATATTTGAAGGCTCTTGTGTTTTATCTTCTATTTTTACTTTCTTTACTTGCTCCATTACAGACTTTATAATATCTTCTTTTGTAATTTTACGTTCTTTTGTTTTATTATCTGATTCTTTTTCATTCTCATCTGTCATTACATTGTCTATAAACTTTTCTTCTTCTGTTAAGTCCTTATACCTAAAATTTAAGTCTTTTTCTCTTGAAGTTTCTTCTTCATTTCTAATATCCATTTACTCACCTTAAACCTTTCTTGAATATTGCAATATTCATTTCTTGTTCGAACTTAACTAGATTATAATGGCAAATGTCGATATATTTTTCAAATAACAGAAAAAATCATAAACTTTTTTATTTTATCTAATTTTAACAAAAAATAACAGAAATTTTAGATGTGTAAAATCTCTGTAAGTACTGAAATATACGCAAAAAAAGAACGTGAAAATTTAATTTCACGTTCCATATATATTTTTTTTATTTTTTAAGAAATTCATTCTGAACTTCCTTTGATGCATACTTTTTACAAAGCTCACAATTTTTTTCTAATTTATTGCAAGCAAAAGTTCCATCGCACCTAACTTCTTGAAGTCTAAAGGCATCTGTTCCTTCTGGTGCTTCAAAATACATAAGGTGACTTACATTTTTACCAATTTCTTGGCAATATTCAATGTTATTTATAAATTTTGGCATATATATCCCCCCTTTTCTTCTTACAATTAGAAGGATATTGGATCCAAATATCCATTTTTATTATCTTCAACATGTATAATTTACTTATACATATTGCTCTTCTTTTTATAATAATCTTTTTTAAAGATAACTATTGCAAAAACTACTATATATGATATAATAATTATATAATTAAATTATATGGATCCCATATATTTAAATAATTTTAAATCAACGGCAATTGATTAAATCAATAGTTATCAAGTAGATAAAAACTTGATAGCTTTTTTTATCTACAATTTTATTATAACATATACTAATATAATTTGCAATCCAAATTTGGATTTTAAAAGATTTTTATTTTTAAATAGTAAAATTATATATTTTTTATATAAAAACAGATTTTACGCCATTTCTGTGCTTTTCAGCAGCATTTTGCTTTTATGTTTACTAAAAATCAGTTAAATAGTACTTTTTTTTTACACAACTTATATATCTAAAAAATATTAATTTTAAATATGAAATTACCAAATATACTAAATAGATAATAAATTATTCTTTTTTATTAAAAAATTCCTGATTTTTTTAACTATATAATAATAATTAATTTGTAAAAATATCTAAATATAAAGCATTAGATTCCCTTAACAACTGTATATCACTTGCAGATGGCTTAAGATTTTCTAACATCTCATCTGTAAATTTCACATCCTTTTGAGAAAAATAACATTTCCTTATTGATGGAATATACTGAGCATTTGAACCAACAAGTGTTCCTAGCATTAAATCATTAACGCCATTTACAATATTAATTTGGACTAATACATGTTCTAATCTTGCATTATTAGGTTTATAATTTTCAAAAGCTATAAAAGATACACTATTATCCGATTGCATATATCCTCTTAAATATATTCTACTATCATTAGGAATATAGAAATCAACCATAACAAAATCTGGTCTTTCTACTATATCAAATATATACTTACCTTTTCCATATTGTTTTGTTTTATAATCATAAGCATAAAAATAGCAATATAATTTCTTTAACTTAAAAGGATTTCTATTATTTCCTTTATTAATATTTTTATATTCTTGCTCAAACAAATCTGATGAATATATACCTAACTCATCACACACTTTACTTATATCTTCAGCATCCATTAGTAAATTACCACTTTCATATTTACTAACAGTTGCTTTTGTTTTTCCAAGAATCATTGCTATATTATCTTGACTCAATCCTTTTAATTTTCTATACTTTTTTAAATTTTGTCCAAATAACTTACTATCAAAACTAGACATTTTCATCTCCTCTATTTTCAAAAAAGGATATTATTATACCATACTTTTTACTAAAATTCAATAATTTTAATGTTTTTACTTGTAAACGTTGACATAAAGTGATATAATTACTCTCCTAACATATTTATGGTAAAGGAGTCTTTTGACTCTAACCCAAGCAAAAAGGCTTGATTGATCGATTTTTGATTAACTCTAGCCGTGCGGGGTTAGAATTAAATATGCTTCCATGATATGAAGTTCAAAATGACATCAGTATGAATATGGCTTATAGAAGGGATTTTGGTAACATGGAAGAAAAAGAATTAAATTCTAAATTTCCAGGCGGCTGTCCTGGATGTTAAAAGACACTTAAGGGAATTTTTAAAAATTCCCTTAAAAGTATTTTAATAAATGCCTTTTTGTTATATAATGTAGTGGTAATTATTTTGACTTCTGCACGAGTCGATTTAATTATATATATTGTAAGAGCAATCTTATAAGGAAAAAGAGTACTGAATCTACCAAAATCCCAGTACTCTTTTCTATTTTTTATAAATGTTTCTTAATAAGAAACATTTTATTGTTTTAACCATTTTTTGACAATTTTTTATATTATTTAGCAAAAATTATAGTAATATCATACCAATTTACATAAAAAAGTTTCGTATACCGATATTTTAGTATCAATACACGAAACTTTTATTTTTTTGACTATTTTACATAATATTGGTATACTCTACTCCTATGTTTTAGAAAGGATGTGTAGAGTAATGAATAATGTAAAGAATACTATAAAACCTACTCAAGTATTACAAATAACAAATATACTTCGTTCACTTGGATTAAATACTTCTTATCGTGGTACTAAACTTATAAATAAAATTATTCAATATGTTATTAAATATAATATTGAATTCATTACTCTAAATAAAATCTATTCTAAATTATGCAAAGAATATGGATATTCTATTAACGCAATAAGGAATAATGTAAATTATGCTTTAAATAATAGAAATATAACATTATCTAAAAGCAACTTTACAAAAATCTTTGGTTATGAATATTATGATAAAAACTTTGAGCCTAAAGTTTTTATAGAAGAAATTAGTAACTTAATAAAATAATACTTATAAAGAATTTTATAGCTAAATTTATAATCTTTACTAAAAATGAAATAGAATAACAATAATATTTTTACATTGTTATTCATATTTTTATTTTAAATTATATCATTTACTATATTTAATAAATTTATTATTTTTTCGTCATCAAATTCATTATCTTTCATTATATTTTTTAAATTATCACTATCACTAACAATAAATTTTATAAATTCATTACATATATTATTTTCCTCAAATGCACATAACCAATTATCCAAATTAATACGAGCACCAGTATCCCAAAGCATAAAAGCTTTTATTTCATTGTTCGCTATTTTATAAGAAGAAAATCTTTCCAATAAGCCATTTAAATTATAGTGCTTACCATTATTGTATTCAAAGTTACAATCTATTATATATGATATATACCTACCTTGTTTTTTAACTCCATCTTTATTATAATTAAATAATATAATATTGTCATAAACATTTTTTTATCTTTTCGGATTATATATTTATACTCATCACTATAATACATATTAAGTATTACTATATATAATATCAATATTATATTATAAACATCATATACATCAATTCCTTTAGTTTTTAAATAATTTTTCATTAAATAATACTTTCTTAACACCTTCTTTACATGTCTAGAATTTGTAAAATGTATTGCCTCAAAAAAATCTAAAATTAATTTTACGTTATTTTCATGCAATCCAATTATATTTTTAATATATTTAATAAAGTTATTTTCTTGAATATTATTTATTAATTCAAATGTAATAGAAAATATTTTTTCTAGATATTCATCAGCTTTATTGTAATCATTATTATATTTATTCTTTAATGCAAGTGTAACTGCTGTTCTATCTACACCTATAATAAAAATAATTTTTTTATTAATTGATAAGAGTAATTTTATGGCTGAAATTAAAGTTATGATATTTTCAGATTCACATCTATCTAAATCATCAAGAAAAACAACCAATTTTTTATCACCTTTAAATTTAATTCTTTTAAATTCATCTTCAAACTCTTCAACTTTTTCCCATAAACACTTTTGTTTATTAATATTTTCATTAATTATTTTATCTTGTCTTTCAGCTTCATCTAATACTTCTCCTGGTTTAATATTTAATACATCTAATCCCATTTTAATATTTGATATATCTAGGTTTACTTCCACTCCTTTTGCTAAGCTCTTAAATATTCCATATGCAATACTTAAGAAATTACTTCCTTGTTCTTTTATTTTTTCCAAATAATTATCTTTAATTATATATTTAAATAACGAATATGCTAAATTATCATCTTTTTCATATTTCCACGTATTAAACCATATAACATTAAATTTATTTTTATCTAAATTGTTATAGATTGTTTTCATCAAACAACTTTTACCACTTCCCCATGGTCCATAAATAGCTATTAAATTATTCATATCTAAAATCTCTTTATTAGTCTCTAATTCTAAAAAATCACAAATAGATTTTGCTTTTTGATATGTTCCAAAAATATCATTTTGCTCATTTATTTCCTTTACTTCTTCTGTTAAATTATCCATTATATTCTCCTTATTAATCCTTTAAATACCTCACTAATAACTAGTCCTCACAAAAAATGAGAGAGCCTTTTTATCAGCTAGTAATAAAGTTATATAGCAAATCTTATAATATCATATATACTATTTTTTCATTCATTTATATTTTGATTTTCAAAATTTTCTTTTAAATAATTCACAAATGCAGAACAACTAATAAGCATATATTTTGCTTCTTCAAAAGTTGAATCTCCCTCTCCTAATCCATTTGCATGTCTTATTCCATTGGCATCACTTGTATACCCATATAACTTTACGAAAGCACTTGCCATTGCTGGATGTATTTTACCCTTTAATAAATTTAAAGTATCTCCCAAGGTAGCTTTATTCTTTTTTGTTAGTATCTGACACATTGCCTCTACAGAAGATATAGATTCTTTAATAGAATTATCAAAATCTCTTGAGCTATATAACTGTTCTATTGCTTTAGAGTAATGCCTTGAAACCTCTTTATATGGATTATTTAATGTCTCTTCTATGCTATTAATCTGTTGTTCATCAACTATATCAGTTATTTTATCATTTATAATTCTATAATTTACATTTTCAGATTGAAATAATTCTGATATAGAATTTTTAAATTCATCTTTATAACTATATGTATTATATCTTACATTATATGTTTTATTATCCAATATCTCAAAAAAATTAATAAGTCCTTCAATAAATGTAAAAATATCTGTATAACTATATTTTTTTATTATTAAATATATAGTATCAAAAACTTCTTCATAGTCATAGCCTCCAGTACACATAGGAATATCTCTTTCAGTTTTTGAAAAAAGTTCTTTATATAAGTATTCAACAAACTCTTTTCTCAAATCCATATCATAGTAACTATATAATAAATTATTAAAACTTTCACTTATTACTGAATAAATTTTATTTCTTGTTCTTTCATTCAAATCGTTTATTTGAACCATATCTGAAAAATGTTTTATTCCTTTTCTTTCTGAAAAACCACCTTTTACGTGAATTTCAATTTCGTTATTGTTACCACTAATTTTCATTTTCTCTCCTTCTGTATCTACATCTCTTTAAAATAAAGAACAATTTAATTATTTTTCTAATATTTAAGGTCTTTTAAGCACTTAAATTTTATACTCTATTATTAATTCAATTATATATTTTATTTATTGTATAGTATTTAACTAACATCTACAAATTTATAATATTTTCTAATTCATCTATAAGTTTATTTTCTATGCCATCCAAATAAACTGCACATTGTTTTTGCATGAAATATTCACTTCCATTATTTCCTGATCTATCTAACGTCTCAAATGAAATAGAATATTGTTTACCAACTTCTAATGGCATCTCATTAAAACTACATCCCTGTTCTAATGTTGTTATAACTATACCATTAGAATTATATTTACATATTTCTATTTTGTCTATTTTATCAGCTGAAAAGTCTAATATAGCGACATTATTTCCAACTCCAGTCTTGTCTTTCCATAATTCATTAAATTCATATAATTTATTTACACGTGGACTTTTATTTGCATATAAACTTAATTTATCATGTAGTAAATTTGAAACAATATTAACTTTTCTAACCTTTATTTCTTTCATTCTTCGTACACTAATATTTCCTTCACATAAGGTAGCTTGTTGCATAAAGTCTGTAGCATTTGTAACAGAAATCAATTTTAAAGTACCAATATTGTCTGACGAATAATCTATAGGTGTTACTTTCGATATATTAGAATCTCTATCATCTACTATAAAAATAGAATCATCCATTTGCATTTTTTGTGCTATTTCTTTATTTAATATATTTGAATCTAAAAAAGGTACCAGATAATCTATCCTTAGATTCAAATCCACAAAAACCAAATATTCATTATCATAACCTTGATTCCTCAAACTAATCATCTGATCTTTAGCTTTAAAAGTTTTTATTTCTATTTGTGGCATCCCATCCACTGGTTCCCATTTGTTATTAAATTTTGTAAAAGGAATTTGCTTTCCATCTACATTAATTCCAAAAATATCTGGTGCAATTCCCGCTATTTTTTGTGTGGGTTTATAATAATAATAGTCATTTATTACACTTACTTTTTTTTCTGTTTTTATTTCAGGTAAAATTATTTTATCAAAAACTAAAGAGTCTGATAATGTATTAATAAACCTATCAAATATACCACCCATTGAATCACTTTTTGATGTTAACGCACCTTGCATTGTGATACCTTTTTGATTTTGAACCAATTTGGTAATAAAATAAATTCTTTCTATTATATCATCCTTATTAAACATTACTTCTTTCATATAAATTCCTCCACATTTGATTACCTCAATTTATTTATAAAAAAATACTTCATTAAATTAATCTTTTTTATAGGAACTAATTTAAGAGGATTTATTATCTTTTCTTTAATCGAGAACCTAGGTCTTCTTCCTTGTAATTGCTGATCTTTAAAAGTCTCATTTTTCTTAGAATTTAAAACAATATTATATATATTACTTGAATCAATCTCATAAAACCATATATTTCCATCTACTTTTCCAAATGGTGCTAAATCCACAAAAATCAACTTATCCCATATTGAAGTAGGTCCAAATGAAGTACAATCATTCTCAATAGAAGATGATTTTATTTGAATTCCCTCTCCTGTAACTTTATCAACTGCATCATATGAATGTGCTGTGCCATTCGTTCTAACAGCATTAAAAAAAATACAATATAAAGCTTCGCTAAATACATCTGGTACATTTAAATTTCTTCCACCGAATTTTTTTAAATCCTTATTTATATTCATCCATTTACGAAAAATTTGTTGAAACTTTCTATAATCTTTCATATTGAATTCATCGCCTATAACTGTAGTTCCATCTTTTAATTTTACTTTAACTTTTTTCATCATCCTATATATATGAATTAATTAATTTTAAACAATACTTCCGGACTTATATCTAGGGCTTCACATATATCAAAAATAACTTCTAAAGAAACTGGTGTAACCATATTTGGCGCTTCTATATTGCTCATATGCGTTCTACTAATACCAATTTTATCAGCTAATTCGCTTTGAGTCATTTTTTTCAATTTTCTTTGTAATGCAATATTTAACCCAATCCTAATATATTTCTCTGAATGTTTATTATTCATATACTTACCTCCTAGACATAATTTTACATGATTTTTATTTAATTATAAACAAACTGTAATATTGCATTTTTAAATTTACTAAATGCAAATACAAATTTTATTATTGCACTTTTATAATTATTTCTAGTTTTAAATTAATAATCAAAAAAAGAGTGATCATTCATATGATCACCCTTTTGTTTATAATCTTAATCATTATCATTCTTTTCTAATATTTCTAATATCTTTTCTGCTAATATTGTTATTACAGGAACAGAAACAGCATTTCCGGCTTGTTTATATAACTGAGAATCAGGATATTTTTTTCCATTAAACTCCTCTGGCAATTCATAACCATTTCCAACTGGAAAACCTTGTAATTTAAAAGTCTCTGTAGGAGTTAATTTTCTTATACCGTCTTTTACTTTTATTAGTGGGACATTATGTCCTCCAGTTCCCATATTTGCCGTTAACGTTGGACATACACCACTTTTATTTTTTCTAACATACATTCCTCTTCGGCACTGATAGAATTGATATTTTTCACTTATTTGCTCATCTAAATTTATTCTATTATCTTTATCTGAATTTTTAAATTCATCAATTGAAACAAAATAACTTGGATATTTCTTTTTGGTATAATAATATTTTTCGGCATCATTCTTAGTTAAATCATAATTAATTACTTTCTTTATTTCACTAACTTTTTCTTCTGAATTTTTATTTTTCCTTAAATCCGCTAAAACATCTTCATCAAAAATATTAAATAATTTTATATCTTTTTCATTTGATAACCCAATAATATAGATTCTTTCTCTATTTTGTGGTAAATCGGAATAATCCATTGTGTTTAAAACCTTTTCAAATATTTTATATCCGCAAGCTTCTAATTTTTCTTTAATAACCTTATATGTTCTACCATTATCATGCGATTGTAAATTTTTAACATTTTCTAAAAATAATACTCTAGGTTTATAAAACTTTTTTCCCAACATTTCAATTAAATCTATAATATTTAAAAACAAATTTCCTCTTTCATCGTTAAATCCTTTTTGCTCTCCTGCTATACTAAATGCCTGGCATGGAAAACCACCATTTAATATATCTACAGGTTCTTTTAAAATAATTTCGTGTAATTTCTCATAATAGCATTTTTCTATATCATTTACAGAAAGTTCTGGATGCAACACTAACTTTATATCTCCCTGTAATAATTTATGTTTAAAATTTTTCCTATATGTAGCACAAGCATATGCGTCTATTTCATTTGCCCATAATAATTTATAGCAAGCATTTTTAGTCTTTGCATTTTGAAATCCAAGACAAATTCCTCCCACTCCTGCAAATAAACTTCCTACTGTATATTCTTTCATTTTGTACCTCTTTTCCAATATAAATATAACACATTTGTTTTAAATTTACAAACATATACTTTGCATATCAATAGTTTTTTCTGCATATATCTTTTTCAGTAACTTTTTCAAAACTATTTTCAACTATTTCACCAGTAAACTTTATATTTTTCTTTATATAACTTTCTAAATCTTTAAAATTATCTAAATAATAATAAGATTCCGGAATTATAAATTTATCCAAATCTTTTTTTAAATCGCTTAATGTTATTCCTGTTGTCATTCTAAATTTACGTATTGGCATTGCATATTTATAATTTCTAGATATATAATCTTCTATCCTGTTGACTGTATCGGCGTCATTTTCATATTTTTTCTTCCAATCTTGTAAGTTAATTCTTTTATCAAATTCAATAAATCCAATTATTTTTTGAATAGGTTTACTTATATATAAATATGCGTTTATTGCATCTGTATAAAATTGATGTCTGTATTCAAAAATCTTTTTACCTTTACTAATCGCTTCAAAGACTTCTGGTTTTAAACTTAATAACATTGTACGCATTTTTTTACCTCTCTAAAACACAATTTCATAATTATATATATCATATATTTTATCATTTTTCCATAGTTCTTTATTTTTTATAAAAACTATTCTTCTATATTATATCGAACATTTGTTCTTTTGTCAACATTATTCTTATTTTTTAGTATTTCAATATTTAAATTCTATTTTAAAATTTCATTTAAAAAATTAAATTTATATATTCTAATTCTATAAAGCCATTATTTTTTTTATTTTGATTAACAATATATAACATTTAATATTATAATAAAGTTTTTTCAAAATTTTGAAAAAACTTTATTAATTTACGTACTTTTTTCAAATTCAATATAATTAATTATTTTTAAGTTAGTATTTCTTATATATAGATATGTTTTTACAATTGTGCTTATATTTTGCTATTTTGTAGTACAATTGTAAAAAGAAAAAATTTATTAAAATTTACTTTTATACAAATTACTATAATCTATACATAACTTTTCTTTTAATATTTTTTCCTTTTTCTCATTTTTATCTATAAAATCTTTTGTAATATTATAAAAAAATCTTCACTTTAATTTTATTGTATTTCAATTTCTTATCTATTTTATCATCTCCATATTTAAATTATATAAACTTTTGTTATAAGCATAATAATACTTTTTTATATTTTCTGCTTTTGATAGTTCTAATTTTCCATTTGCGTCTTGAAATTATTTTCTCATTATATTTTTATTTACTAATCAAAAATTTCTATCTATAGATTTTTTGTAATAGTATTGTGTATAATAATTTTCATAATTTCTATCTATTTCTTCCTTTTCTATATTATTATCATTACAATATTTAAAAAATTCACTCAATAATATATCTTCTTCATCTAAATTAAAATGTAATTTATTTTTAATTTCTTCATATATTATGTTTAAGTATTCTTTCTGTAATTTTATTAACTCTTTATATGATGCTTCATCTATTATATCTACCTTTTCATAATGAATATTATTTCTAAGTTTTCTATTTAGTGAATAAAAATTTTTATTCTTTTTAAGTAATGTTTCGTCTAATTTTTTTTGTATACTTTTTGAAAAATTAGTATTCATGTTCCTTATGTCATTACCTAATATTTCGATTTCTAATGCTATAATTTTTGAAAAGAACATATGAACATCACATATGATATTCTCATTTACACTTATTGTAAAATTATTTTTTTCAAAAAATTTTTCTAATTCAATTAATATTACAATCATATTTAATCTATACAATATAAAGTATTTATCAACCTCAGTGATATCAGCTTCAAGAAACAATTTTGAGCTTCTATAACTATATCTATTTCCTGATAATAGTACTTCTAGTTTTTTAATATCATTCATACATTCTTCTATAGTTTTATTTAAAATATTTTTATAATCATCTTCTGAAAGTTTTGTAAGATATTTAAAAGAAATTTTAGAAAATTCAGCGTTAGTTAAATAGCACATTCCTAAGAAATCTTTTTCTTCTCTTTTATTATACTCTGAAAAGTTAAATCTTCTAATTATATTATCTAATACCACTACATTAATATCAAATATATCATTTTTAAAATCAATTCCCATATTTTCTTTAATATCGTATATATACTCTGAATTAGGGACTCTTTTTTTAGTTGTAAGCATTCTATAATCTTCAACTTTTTTTCTTAATTTTTCATTTTTGTAAAAATTATCTTTTGTTGCTAATCCTTTCTTTTTAAAGAAAATGTACGCTTCATGTATAAGGACAGGAGAAAAATCAGCTATAAATTCCTCAATTGCATTTTTAGATTCTATACATTTAAAACCATTTAATATTTTTTCTAAAATTACCATTGAAATATTATCTTGTAAAATTTCATAAAAACTATTTATATCTATTTTATCATCTGTCATATTCTTACTCCTTTATTTTCTTTTCTATAATATCATTATCTATTTTTTTATGCAATATTTTCTTTAAATTTATAGTAATCTACTAAAAAATTATTATATAATTCTTAAATATTCTTACTATGTCTCTTTCTATTGTTTATTTCATCTAAATATATACTATACTCTTCTTTAAGTATTTTTTCCATTCTTTCATTTTTCTCTGTAAAATCTTTTATAACATTATAACAAGCTTCTAATTCTATTTTATTATATTTTAACTTTTTATCCATGTCATCATTTTCTTTTTTTAATTCTATGAATTTTTGTTCTAAATTATAGTAATACCTTCTAGCATTTTTTACTTTTGACAATTCAATTAGTAGTTTATCATTTTGCATAATAAGTTTATTGTTATATTTTATTAATGGTACAATTAATTTTTTATCTACATTGTCTTTTGTAAAATTTTCATACTTATAAAATTCTTGAATATCTGAATATGTTATACCTTCATCTTTTACTTTATCTAGATTTTCTTTTAAAGCTTTAGTATCATAAAAGTTAGTTAACTTTTTCATATCATCTGTACTAATATGTTCTCTATCTGTATTTTCTTTTCCTCTTTCTAATTCAAATCCTTTTTCTATTATATATTTATAAAAGCTATCTTGTAGTTTTTTATAACTTCCTTTTCCTTTCCAAAATTCACTTGCAGATATTTTATTAATTAAGTTTCCATTTTTATCTTTAGTATTTATAACTGGAAGATACACCAAATGCAAATGAGGAGTCTCCTCATCCAAATGCACTATTGCTGATAATATATTTTCTTCTCCTAAATTTTTATAACTAGATATAAAATTATAACACTCCTTAAAATATCTTTCTGTTTCTTTACGTCCTATTTTATCAAAAAATGTAGAATCAGAGGTTACAATCATCTCACAAGCATATATACTATTTGAATGTATTTGTCCTTGTTTTAAGTTATTTTCGTTTACTAATCTTTTATATTCTTTTAAGTATCCATTTTCTACTGGCTTTTTTAAATGATAATTTTGACTTGTCTTTGATAAGTCTATATTCTTATTTGAATATTTCTTTTTAAATCGTTCATTATGTGGTGCAAGTTGTATCATTTGCTCTTTTGTATATTTTTCGTTTCTTATTATTGCATAACTCATATACTCTCTCCTTTCATGGCTTATATGAGAGAACAACGCTCGCAATTATTTAAATAAATAATACGTTTATTATTTGTTAAAATTATATTTGCTCGCATAAGTTCTCTAACACACTAGAGAACTTTGTAAAAGTTCTCGTGTGCCAAAGGGATATTCCCTTTGGAAACCCAATTTAGTTTAGCCGTGTATTCGAGAAAATAAAAAAGGTCGACTTTTGCTTTAAAAATCAACCTTTTTTACTTAAATTATTTTAAAATATTCTATATTATTTTTTGTGCAAAAACACCGATTAACACGCGGAATAATCTTACAATGTGGTATTTTACCCACATTGCGTATTATCCCCGCAACCATAAATGAGGCTTTTAGACTCGTTTTTTTATCTCAATTTATTTTATTCTAATTTAAATTTTATTTAATAGTCAAATGATATTTTTATCTTTCATTTTTCCTGTTCTACTA
>CANQRJ010000018.1 GCA_947626215.1 uncultured Bacilli bacterium | reverse complement strand
TATGATATCATTGAATATAGTTTTGATAATGAAGTATTTAATCCATTAACACCAAGTAAGGAAGTAACGATAGAAAAAGAAGAAACAAAAGAAGGAACTTATTCAGTTTATTTCAAAGATGAGGTAGGAAATATCCAAGAAGAAACTTATGAAACAAGTAAATTAGATCAAACGCCACCAGAAATAGAAGTAAAAGAAGAAAGTGATGAAAATGGAGCTTTATTAACCATTACCTTTAAAGATTTAAAATCAGGATTAAAAGAATATAGAATAAAAGATGGAGTAAGTACAATTGATTTAGAAGAACAATGGGAAGGTTTAGAAGGAAGTACTCAAAAAGTTACCTATCATTCAGTAGAAAATAAAAAGATTGTAATAGAATCCAAAGATCAATTAGATAATTTAAAAGAAGTAGAATTTGAAATCACAAAAGCAGATATTGAAGGACCAAGTATAACAGTCACAAATCCACATAATGATGAATGGATCAAAGATGATTTAACGATCACAATAGAAGCAGAAGATGAAATAAGTGGAGTGGATAAGTTCTATTATAAAAAACAAAATGATGAAGAATGGACAGAAATAGAATCATCTAATGTAATAATCACAGGTAAAAATGGAAGAGCTACTTTAACAATCAATACTAATACCAATGAAACTTATGAATTTAAAGCAAAAGATAAACAAGGAAATGAAAGTGCTTCACAAACAACAATAGTAAAAGTAGATAAAACAACACCAAGTATCACTGTAAATAATTCAAAGAATAATACATGGACGAAAGACAATTTAACTGTGACAGTAACTCCAAAAGATGATTTTGGAGCAATTAGTAAATCCTATTATAGAGTACAAAATACAGGGAATTGGTTAGAAATCACAAATGGAAGTGTGACATTTAGTAGTAATACGAATGCAACGTATGAATTTAAAACAGTAGATCAAGCATCTAATGAAAGTAATCCAGTCACAACAATCGTAAAAATAGATAAAACAGAAGCTAAAATTACCTTAAATGGTACAACAAAAAGTTCAACATGGACTTCAGGAAACAATACTTTAACGGCAACAGTGGAACCCAATAGTACGATAAGTTCTTATAGTTATGAATGGTATCAAGTCCCAGAATATAATTATCAAGATAAAAGTGCATGGAATGTAACGGAACAAAGAGAATCAAACGGAAGTAAATATTGGAATGTCACATATACAAAAACATCAGGAACAGCAGATGAATGGCAATATATAAGGTTTCCGCCTTATGTCTACACAATAGGTAAAACATATCGGATTCATTTTAAAATAAGAGTAAATAGCCTTTCTAATGCATCTTTTGCTATTCGTCATTCCATAGTAGCTAATGATTGGACGGCAACATCGCGAAGTTTTTCAACTACTTCTGGGTGGCAAGAATATACGTTGGAAAGAACGATACCTAGCTCTTATACTTTAGGAACAAATACTTATACTTCCTTTGCGCCAAGAATAGAAATATATACTTCTAATTTAGCCCTTAATGGAGTCACATCAAGAAGTTTAAATTTTGATTTTAAAGATTTTTGGGTAGAAGAATTAGTACCAAGTACGAATTCAATCATCGCGAATAATCTAGCAGTAAAACTATCAGATAAAACATTAACAAAATCTTTCACGGCTAATACCAATTCATGGTATGTGGCAGAAGTAGCATCAGGTTCTGGAAAAGTTGCAACAAGTAACAAGTTTCAAGTATTAGTAGATAAAACGGCTCCAACGGCCAAGATCAGTGCAAGTGTTAGCAATAATAATATTACAATAACTGATAATGGAAGTAGTGATGGAGAAAGTGGCATAATAAAAAGAGAATATAAATTAGATGGTGGTTCTTGGTATCAAGGAGGACAAAATTATACATTTAGTTCAGTAGGAGATGGAACGCATACAGTGTATATTCGTGTGACAAATGGAGCTAATCTTACTTCAGAAGCAAACACATCAGTAGATATAGCATATTCAGATGTTTATGTATCAAGTTCAGGAAATGATAATACCAATAGTGGAGTTTCAAGTAAGCCATTTGCAACAATAGCTAAAGCGTATAGTAAAGTAAAAAGTGGTGGAAATATCATATTACTTTCTAATTTAACGGCGACTTCAACTACAACCTTTGGAACAAGTGGCAAAACAGTGACATTAAAAAGCAATGGATCAAACATATATACCATTACGAGAGGAAGTAGTTTAACGAGTTTATTATTAAATGTGACAACAGGAAATGTAACCTTAACCAATATTATAATTAATGGTAATAGCGTATCTGCAACTTCACCTATGATTCAGATTTCAGGTGGAACATTAAATTTAAATTCAGGATGCACCGTTCAAAATGCAGTAAATACTACAAAAAATCAAGGTGGAGGAGTAGCAGTTTTAACAGGTAGTACATTAAATATAAATGGAGCTACCATAACAGGTAATAAATCATATAACCAAGGTGGAGGAATTTATATTACAGGTAACAGTAAAGTTTATTTATACAATGGGACAATATCAAATAATCGTACAACTGCAACAAGTGGAGATCGATCTGGAGGCGGAGTGTTTGCTTGGGGTGGAAATTTTTATATGAGTGGAGGTACAGTATCTAATAATTATGCTCCTCTTGGAGGTGGAATATGTATTGATAATGGCTCAACTCTTGAAGTAAGTGGAGGTACAATTACAGGAAACTCACCAGATGGAATTCGTATTGAACCAAATGGAGCTACAAGTAAGGCGACATTAAAAAGATCTGTAGTAAGTGGAAATGGAGTAACCAAAAAAGGTGGAACAGTAACTTATACATAGAAAAATGAGAATTAAATTTCTCTTTTTTTATAAAAATATAATTTTTTTAAAATATAAACCTTTTACTAAAATTGACAAATGAACTGTAATTTATTTGAATTTCTATACATTTACCATGTATAATAATGTTATGAGGTGGTTTCATGAAAGAAGATGTCATTAAAAAATTAGAAAGTATTCATGATGCAAAAGATTTAATTGAAATTAATGATTTGATGGGTTATAAAACGTCCGAAGAATTAAAAGAACTTCAAGATGTTTTAGAAGAATTAGTAAGTGAATATATTGTTTATAAAACAAAAAAAGATCGTTATATTCTTCTTTCCAACTGTGTCAATTTAAAAATTGGTAAATTTGAAGCCAATAAAAAAGGTTTTGGTTTTGTCGTATTACCAAAAGAAGATGATTTATATATTGATGAAGAATATATGAATGGAGCAATAGATGATGATATTGTTTTAGCAGAAGTCATCAAAAAAGGATTAAAACCAGAAGGAAGAATTGTACGTATTATAAAAAGAGAAATTACCACTGTGGTAGGAGAACTTGTGGACTCGAAAAAAGGTCTCATTTTTAAACCTGATGGAGAGAAATTAGATATTGAAGTGAAACTTTCTAGTGAATCTTTAAAAAACTGTGTTGCCGGTCATAAAGTTCTTGTCAAACTAAAAAATGAATATGCTCCTAAAAAGTTTCATGGAGAGTTAATCAAAATTATTGGCCATAAAGATGACCCTGGTATGGATATTTTAAGTATTGCGTATAAATATCATATTGATCCAGAGTTTCCTATAGAAGTCGAAAATGAACTTCAAAATATTCCAAGTGAAGTTAGTGAAGAAGAACTTTTAAAAAGAAGAGATTTAACGAGTTGGGAAATATTTACTATAGATGGAAGTCATACTAAAGATATTGATGATGCGATTAGTCTTACGAAAGAAAATGGAAACTATATTTTAGGAGTTCATATTGCCGATGTTTCTCATTACGTAAAAGAAAATACGGCTTTAGGAGATGCGGCTTACGAAAGAGGAACTTCCAATTATCTTGCCGACACCGTAATTCCGATGTTACCTCATCAATTATCTAATGGAATTTGTTCTTTAAATGAAGGAGTCTTACGTCTTACAATGTCTTGTGTTATGACGATTAATCCAGAAGGAAAAGTCGTAGATTATGATATTTTTGAGTCTTACATTAAAAGTCGTAAAAAAATGACATATGAAGAAGTAAACGAAATCCTTATGAGAGATAAGGTACCTGAAGGTTATGAAGAATTTAAAGACACTTTAAAAGAAATGAATGAACTTGCTCATATTTTAAGAAAAGAAAAAATCAGTCGTGGTTATATGGATTTTGATTTGGATGAACCTGAAGTCGTTCAAGATGAAAATGGAAAAGCGATTGATATTGTAAGAGTGGTAAGAGAAGATGGAGAAAAATTAATTGAAGACTTTATGATTGCCGCGAATGAAACAGTTGCCACTCATATTTATAATATGGAACTTCCTTTTATCTATCGTGTACATGGTGAACCGAATTCTGAAAAAATTGATGACTTTATGAATCTTTTAAAAATTATGGGATATCAGTTAAATACAAGAGTTATTGATATGAAACCAAAAGTGATGCAAAGCATATTAGAAGAACTCCATGATAAACCTGAATTTCCTATTTTATCTTCGATGTTACTTCGAAGCATGAGAAAAGCCGAATATAGTAAAGAAAATATTGGACACTTTAGTTTAGCAAGTAAAAGTTATACTCATTTTACTAGTCCGATTCGAAGATTTCCAGATTTAACCGTACATCGTTTATTAAAAAAATATTTAGTAGAAAAAGATTTTTCCATGACTACCATTGATACTTTAAATAATCAATTAGTTTTAATTGCCGAGCATTCGAGTGAAAGGGAAGTAGCCGCCCAAAATGCTGAAAGAGATGTCGACGATATGAAAATGGCAGAATATATGGAAAATCATATTGATGAGATTTATGAAGGAATGATTGATACGGTGACGAATTTTGGTTTCTTTGTGGAACTACCGAATTTAGTAGAAGGACTTGTTCATGTAAATACGTTAAAAGGAGATTATTACAATTATGTTCCTGAGTTATTATCTATGGTAGGAAATAACACGAAAAAAACATATCGAATTGGAGATAAAGTAAAAGTAAAATGTGTAAGTGCATCTAAAGAAACAAGTCGAATTGATTTTGAATTAGTAGGTGAACAAGATGGAAATTAAAAATAGAAAAGCATACTTTGATTATCAAATTTTAAAGGAAATCGAATGTGGAATTGTTCTTGTTGGAACCGAAATTAAAAGTGTTCGAAAAGGCTCAGTAGACTTAAAAGATAGCTATGTAACCATTAAAAACAATGAAGCTTTTTTACTTAATATGTATATTGCCCGTTATGAAGAGGGAAGTATCTTTAATCATGAAGAAAGAAGAACAAGAAAACTCCTTCTTCATAAAAAAGAAATTAAAAGATTGAAAGAAGAAAAAGAAAAAGAGGGAATTACTTTAATTCCTTTAAAACTTTATATGAAAAATAATCGGGCAAAATTGTTAATTGGAGTAGCTAAAGGAAAAAAACTTTATGATAAAAGAGAAAGCATTAAAAAAAGAGATTTAGAAAGAGAGCAAAAACTCTATTAAATCTCTTTTTTATTTTTTAGTTCTAATTCGTATAAATTTTGATAAAGTGGACTTCTTTTTAGTAATTCTTCATGAGTTCCTATATCAATGACTTTTCCATGGTCAATTAAAATGATACGATTACTATGGATGACTGTTGATAATCGATGCGCGATAATTAGAACGGTATATTTTCCTTGTAAATTTAAAATTGATTCTTGAATTTGGCGTTCTGTTTCATTATCTAAAGCACTAGTAGCTTCATCAAATAAAATCACTTCTGTTTTTTGAACTAAAGCTCTTGCTATGGCAAGTCGTTGTCTTTCTCCTCCTGATAAGGTAACTCCACCTTCTCCTACAATCGTATTGTATCCGTCTTTTAAAGTTAAAATGAAATCATGCAAACAAGCTAATTTACAAGCATCCACAATTTCTTCGTCAGTGACATCTTCTTTAATG
This sequence comes from uncultured Bacilli bacterium, assembly GCA_947626215.1. GTDB lineage: Bacteria > Bacillota_I > Bacilli_A > RF39 > UBA660 > Ventrenecus. The sequence goes on along the minus strand of CANQRJ010000018.1, from coordinate 12,153 downwards.
ATTTTAAAATTATCTTTAATACTCATATTAAAAATATAAGGGGACTGACTAATTACAGAAACATTGCCACGGATGGAATCTTTATCTAGTAAAGTCATGTCTATTTGATCCATTTTAATCGTTCCTTTAGTAGGGAAGTAAAGTCCTGATATGAGATTAAAAATCGTCGATTTTCCAGCTCCACTTTTTCCAACAAAAGAAACGGTCTCGTTTGGTTGAATTTTAAAACTTACATCTTCTAAAACACTTTGGTCTTCTAGATAAGAGAATGATACATTTTGAAATTCAATATTTCCATCCATTTTTTCTAAATGTTTGGTTCCAAATTTCTCTTTTGGAAAAGTCGTGCCATCAATGATATCAAATATTCTTTCTGCAGATAACGAATATCGCTTGATACAATCTAAAAATCTTTCAATACTTTGGTTCATTTCAAGGATATTTTCACGGTAGGATAAAACAATAAGTAAAGTTCCTACTACTAAGTTTCCTTTCATAATGGAGTAAATTCCAATTAAAATAATTAGAAAATCAAGAATATCACGAATGGATTCATTTATAAGACGATACTTGGCGGAAGTTCGATCGAAAGTATAATTGGTTTGGTTATATTCTTCGGTTAAAGAGTCGGTTTTTTTCAAAAAGCTTTTTTCAGAATTTAATATTTTAATATCTTTTGAACCCCGTACTAATTCTGTAATAAATCCGGAAATTTTTTCTCTTGTCTTTTTACTCATCTTTCTTTTTTCTTGAAGTTTTTTTGAAGCATATCGATTACTTATATAAATGGTGATAAGAAATACGCCATATAATAAGAAAATTTTGATATCTAAAAAGAACATACTAATATAAATTCCTAAACAAGAAATAAATTCGGTGCTATAATCAATAATGGAAACAAAGATATCAGCTAATACATCGGTATCATTTGTAATTCTTTCAATAAATAGACCACTAGAGTTTTGATTCATGGTTTTTGTATTTATTTTTAATGTTTCTTTAGCTACTTCTAAGGTAATATTTTTACTCACGGCAAAGAAAAACTTATCCACAAAATAATTATTCAAATAACGATTTAGATTTCTCATGACTTCTAAAAGGAGTATTCCTATTGTAATGAGTACTAATTGAACCCATATTTCACTAGTTAAGTAAAGGATTTGTCTTGCATAAAGAATAGGAAGAGCAATACTTAATGCAGAGTAAATAATAGAACTTATGAGAAAGAAAAATAAATATTTCTTATTTTTATTAGCAAATTGATAACTTCTTTTTAATGATTTTATTATTTTTTGAATTTCTTTGGTTTCTTTTTCTTTCATAAAACCACAACCTTTGTTTACATTATATAGTAAAGATTTTATTTTGAAAAGTTTAATTTTAAAAAAAATTATGTTATAATGAAGACGTATTTAAGAAGAAGGGGATTTTCTATGACTTCATTTACTGATTTTTTATCTGCAAATTATTTATGGTTTTTAGTGATTTCGATTGTTTTAGTATTTGCTTTAATTGGTTATTTTGTGGATCAAAATGAACAAAAAAAGGGAATTTCTATGATCAATAAACCAAAAGAAAAAGAAGTGGATATTTCACAATTAGCATCTATGGCTCAAAATAAATCAATGAATGAAGCCGTCACGGATGCAGCAAAAAATATGAATTCATATGTGGAACAAGCCCATAACAATATCATTACGGATACGAGTAATCAATCGAATACGAATACAGTAGGATTTGATGTATTAACAAAATAGAGAAATCTATTTTTTTATTTACATAAAGTCAAGAAAGTGTAAACAAACTATCAACTTGAGATTTTTAAATTTTTATTATATAATTTTGCTTAGAATTAAAAAGATTGATAAAAAGAAAGGGTTGCATTATGAAAACATTTTTCAAAAAATTACATCATTCTCCATGGGGATACAAAATCCCATTTTATTTAACACTTATTCTTTACTTTGTATCCTATGGATTTTTTACAGTAAACTTATTACAATTAGTAGGAATTGAAACCATTATACGTTACATCGTTTTAATATTATTTGGAATTTTTGGGATCATTTACCTAATCACAAGCTTAGTAAAAATATTTGAACGAAAAAAAGGATTATTTATTTTCCTAACCGTTCTTGCTATTTTATTTAGTATTGTTTTTGGAGTTGCGTCTTTTGCTATTCATAAAATATATAGTAAAATAGATCAAATTACATCATCAGATACAAGTACTTACACAACGGTAATCCTTACTTTAAAAGATACTGAATTTACAGATTCAAGTGTCATCGGAATGGTAACAGATGAAGAAGACCGAACAGGCTATATCTTACCAAACGAATGGATTAAAAAAGAAAACATACCAAATGAAATTGATTATAAAAGTAATACCATCGAATTATTAAACGCCTTATATAATAAAGAAATAGATGCTATTTTTATTAATAAAGATTACCCTGTTTTATATAGTGGAGAAGAACGTTTTGCAAATATTGTAACCGAAACAAAAATTATAAAAGAATATTCAAAAAAAATGAAAACAGAAGAAAGTGAACTTCTAACAACAACCAAAAGTTTAACAGAACCATTTACTGTCTTAGTTTTAGGAGTCGATTCTGAAAGTCAAAATGGATTAGATGCCAATGCAGCATTTAATGGAGACACATTACTATTAGTAACCTTTAATCCAAAAACTCTAACGGCAACGATGCTTAGTATTCCAAGAGATATGTATGTTCCAATCATCAGTGCATCAGGCTACAATAGAGGTTATGCAAAAATTAATTCTTCTTCTTCCGGTGGAACCATGAGTACCATTAATACCATTCAAAACATTACAGGTATAAATATTGATTATTTTGTAAAAGTAAACTTCCGTGGTGTAGTTGATTTAGTAGAAACACTAGGTGGCGTGGATGTCGATGTAGAACCGCCAGATTATCAATATTATATTCATAGTTGGGGTGAAGGAAGACTTTGCGAACAAGATTCCTTAAGAAATTTCAGTAACATGATTTGTATGAATACAGGAATGCAACACCTAAATGGAGAACAAGCTTTAGCTTATGCAAGAAATCGACATGGTTACTTAGAAAGTGATATAGCTCGTAACCGACATCAACAACAAATAATCGAGGCAGTTGCTAAAAAATTAGTTCAAACTGCTAGTTTAAGTGATTTTGAAAAATTATTAGATACGATTAGTAACAACATCGCGACAAACATGAAAACTTCTCAAATCTTATCTTTCTATCAATCCATTAAAGGAATGCTTATAAATGCTTTAAGTGGAGAAGATTTTATCACCATTCAAAAAACTCAATTAACGTATTATAATTTGGATGTAGGTGGCTATTCTTGCTTAGGTTACTATCAAGGAAGTATGGATGCCATTACAAAAGCAATGCGTGAAAACTTAGGTTTAGAACAAGTAAAAACGATTAAATCATTTGCTTATGATTACTCTACAGACTATGAACAAACAAGTGAAGTCATTGGAAAAGGAATTTATTCTGGATCAAGATTAGTATCGATGCCAAGCTTTATTGGTAAATCTGTAAGCGAAGCTCAAAGCTTTGCATCAAAATATGGAAAAACAATGTTAATCGAATACGTAAATGATCCAACACAACCTACAGGAATTATCGTAAATCAAAGTGTAGGTGTAGGAGCATTAACCATTCACTTTAATAGTTTCACAATCTATGTAAATAATCCTTCTGAAACAGAAGACCCTGATGAAGAGGAAGAAAGTGAAGATCCTGAAAAAGATCCGGATAAAGAAAACGAAAACGACCCAGAAGAAAACAACGGAGGATCTAGCTCAGGAGCAAATACAGGCTCTGAAGGAGAAGAAACACCAACAGAACCAACAGTTCCAGGAACGCCAACCACTCCAGAAGAAAGTGACGGAGGAAATACAGGTGATACAGGAAGTACAGAGACTACAGGGTCTACTGGAAATAGTGAAAGTAATACGGAAAATGGAAATTAGTAAAAAGCTAATTTCTTTTTTTATGCACGATTTTAAATGCTAAAAATATTTATACTATATTCTTTTTTAAAAATTTGATATAATCATGTCAGAATAGATTATATACTCCTAAGGTAAAAGTACTATAAGATATTCAAAAATAGATATAATATCAACTTTTGATGATGAAAAAAGAAATGGAGGTGAAAGAATGGAAAAAGATAGAAGCACTAAAATGATTGCTATTGTTGCATTAATAGTTGCAATTTTTGGCTTATCTTTAGGTTTCGCGGCGTTTTCTAAAAATTTGGATATTACTTCCGCTGCAACAGTAAAAGGAGACGAAAGTAGATTTAGTGTGAAGTTTTCAACAAACGAAGAAAATACTTCTTCAGGATCGGTCACTCCTACATTAAACCCTGATAAAACAGATGGTTTTACTGCAAGCAATGCTGATCTTGCTGATACCACAGTAAGTAACTTAAAAGCAACATTTACAAATGGAAAAGGAGAACAAAAAGCAACATATACTTTTTATATTCGAAATGATGGAGAACTAGATGCTTATTTAAAAAAAGTCTCTTTTGCTCAAGAAAAACCACAATGTTCTACATCTGCATCTGAAAACAAAGCAGATGAAACTTTAGTAACAAGTGCATGCGAAGATGTTTCTGTAAAAATTACTGTAGACGATCAGTCATATACGTCCACAAATAACCAAATTACAGATGCTAGTTTACCGAAAAGTCAAAATAAAAAAGTAACAGTAGAATTAGATTATAATGATACGCATCCTATAGATGGAGATTTTGATGTAACTTTTGGAAGTATTACGTTAACTTATAGTTCATCTGATAAATAATAAATTTTAACAAAGCTATTTAGGAGGCAAAAATGAAAAGAGGTTATAAAAAATTATTAATTTTTGAAATTATTTTATTTTTTGTTCTTATCATAAATAGCTTTGTAACAGATTTATTAAGTAGTACAAAAATGATTTTTTTTCTATTAATAATACTTATTAATTTTCACTTTTTCTTTGGATTTGAAAGAGATCGACATAGATATACAAAAGATATAATTATGGAAGAATTAATATTTTTAAGCATTTTTTTTCTTTTATATTATCTTTCTGGAATTTATTTTGGATTTGCCAAAATAGATAATTATTACACTTTAAATAGTATAACAACGATCATCATTCCAATTGTTATAACAATTATAATAAAAGAATATTTAAGATATCAAATGTTAATAAAATCTGAAGGAAATAAATGCTTAATAATTTTAACAACAGTTTTATTTATTTTTTTAGATATTTCTAATGCAATTAAAATAAATTTAAATCATTCTTTTTATGATAAATTTATTTTGATGGCCATAACTATTTTGCCAACAATAAGTCTCAATATATGTTGTAGTTATATTAGTTATAAAACAGGTTATCAACCATTAATTTTTTTAAGACTTATAATAGAACTCTTTATGTACTTACTTCCATTTGTTCCAAATCCTAATCAATATCTTTATTCTATAATATGGCTTTTGGTTCCTATATTTTTACTTTATAGAATTTATTTGTTTTATCAGAAAGATAAAGATGAAGAAATTTTAAGAAATTATCATAGAAGAAAAATAAAAAATTTAATTTTTCCTAGCATCATTGTCCTCTGTTTAATTTATATTACGTCAGGTTATTTTAAATTTTTTTCTCTAGCAATTGCAAGTGGAAGTATGTCTCCTATAATAAACAAAGGGGATGTTGTAATAGTTGAAAAAATGGAAAATTTCGATCAAATCGAAACCGGAGATGTAGTAGTATATAAATATAATGATATTCTTATTGTGCATCGGCTCATAAAAAAAATAAAAGCAGATGATCACTATTATTTTTATACGAAAGGTGATGCAAATGAAGATATGGATAATTATCTTATAACAGAAGAGATGATTATAGGAATAGTGAAAATGAAAATTCCATATATAGGTTTACCAACAGTTTGGATTAATGAAAATAAAAGATAGAAAGGATGATACAAGATAAAATGAAAACGAACAATAAGAAAAAGAAAAAAACAACGAAAACAAAAAAGAATACAAAAAACTTTTTTAAGCCAATTTATGTAAGTTATAATTGTAAAATAGTTTTTATTTTACTTATTTTTGTTATTAGTTTTTCACTTTGTCTTTATTTTGCTACAAATTCATTTAAATTTAAACATCCTGAAAAAATAAAATATACCGATATCCAAAATATTGATTACCAAGTATATCTTAAACCTAATGATTTTTATAAAGAAAAATATTTAGGAAAAAATATGATGTATGTAGCGAATTTGATAGATTATATAAATATCAATTTTAACTATAATTTTAATATTGAAAAACAAGCTACAGTAGATTTTAATTATGAAATTATTGGAAGATTAACCATTTTTAATCCATCCACAAAAGCAAATTATTTTGAAAAAGATTATGAACTTATGAAATCTAATTCACTTACGATGGATGATGAAAATAATTTTTCTATAAACCAAGAGATTAAAATAGATTATGATGAATATAACAATCTTGCAAATACATTTAGAACAAAATATGGCGTAAGTGCCGAAAGTTCATTAAAAATATATTTTAAAGTTTATAAAAATGGAAAAAATTATAATTTAAATGAGAATAGTCAAAGTGAACTTATCATTCCATTATCTGAAAATGCAATACAAATCAAATTTGATGCAGAAGGTTCTAATAATATAAATGAATTTGAGACTAAACAATCTTGGATACTACAACCAAATATTTTTACATTGGAAATAATAACTTTTATAATATCTGTAGTTTGTTTATCGAAACTACTTAAAATGATATTCATTTTAATAAAGAAAAAATCACCATATGATAAATACATAAAAAAAATATTAAAAATATATGACAGATTAATTGTTGAAACGAAAACAGGACTTAATTTTAATGAATATCATCTTGTAGAAATAGATAAATTTGAAGAATTATTAGATGTTCGCGATAATCTTAAATTGCCTATTATGTATTTTACAGTAGTACCACATCAAAAATGTCATTTTTACATAAAAAATAATAATGATGTATACTTATTGACAATTAAGGCAATTAACTTAGAGAGGAAGCAGAATGAAAAAAAGAAAAAACGATAAAACAAATCTTTTTATTCCCATTATATCTATACTTTTAGTTATGATCATTTTTACATTATCTATTTCTTGGGCCACTTTTAGTCAAAATTTACTTATGGATCAAATAAATCTCACAGTTCGTGCCCAAGCAGATATAAGAATTACAAATTTTTCTTTATCAAATGATGAAATTTTTAATACAAATCAAGGTGTTTCCAATTGGGAAAAATTTAATGTAAAAAATATAAGTGCATCTATTACTTTACCTAATGATTCATCACAAATTAGATATAAAGTTCAAATCACAAATTTTGGAAACATAGACATGGGAATACTTAATATAACGGGTTTACAAGATAATTTAGAATATATTATTGAAGACTATGAATTAGGAAAAAAAATATGTGATAATTCTTCAAAATGTAATTTAGGAATGGAAAAAGAATTTTATTTGATTATCAAATATAAAAATGGGAAAAAAATAGATAATAATAATGATTATTTGGTGAATTTAGAATTTGATTTTGAACCAGTTTATAAAATTACATATGAGTATATAACTGGAAATTATCAAAATGAAATATTAAATAATGATACTTTAAAAATTGATTTTGGAAATAATGCACCATATGATATAGAAGTAAAAATAAACAATTTAATAATAAATAATTATACCTACGAGAATAATGTATTAACAATCCCTAATATAAGTGGAAATACGGTCATTAGAGATAGTACCACACCAACTATTGTTGTAAATGAAGGAAAATATCATTTAGATCATAAAGAACTAGTTTACACTGCAACATTTGGAAAAGCGGGAGGAAATGTATCGTGTATAAATACATCTGATAATTCTAAAGCAGTGACATCTTACATGTCTATCTCGGCCTTAGGACCAAATCAAATAAATTGTACGGCAATAGGTAATAATAATACGAGTGCTACGGATACTGGGACTATTATTATGGAATCAAATAATATAACCGCAACATCTACACCTTTTCATTTATATGCTACAGGAAATGCTTCTGTTTCTGGTAGCAGTGTAATAGTTTCAAATGGAGGAATTCAATATGGTCCTTATATTTCAATGCAAAAAGGATGCTATGTTGTCACATATTGGGGCAATAATTTAAACAAATATCCTGCAGGTTATAATGCAACCTTAAACAATGGACAAGAACACTTATCACTAATAAATCTTAATTATTTATCTTCAGATTCTAATTATAGAGTTTATATACCAAGCTATAGTAATAATTTCGAAGTAACTATAAACAATGCAAAAAATGATGTCATTACAGTGGATAAATTATTAATAGGCTATCTTGGGGAAACATGTCCATAAGTACTCATTGATCGACATTTAAATAGAAAAATAAAAGTTCAAAGAATCATTGTAATAATATAGAACAAGTGTGTTTTTAAAGCATTACACTGTTCTTTTTTTGTGAAATAAATAATTTTTGTTTGTTATTTTTTTAAATTTGATAGTTAATTTACATTGAAATATATGAGGATCTTTAAAATAAGCTTAAAATTTGATATAATATTGTCGAATAAAAGGAGGCAGAATATGAAAAAAAATAAATTATTCTATTCTATTACTCTTGGATTCTGTCTTCTTTTAATATCATTGTTTGATATGCCTATTGCAAAAGCATTAACTTATGGACATATTACGGGATCAGAAGTTCGTTTTCGAAGTGCTCCTAATACATCATCAGAGATTTATGAATATTTTGATAAGGGAGATTATGTTACCGTTTTAGATACAAATAAAGTAAGTGGCCCTGGTTGTGACAGTGGTTGGTATAAAACTCAATATGGTGGAAGAACTGGTTATATCTGTGGTCAATATATGGAACTTACGGATACCATTCAAATGTCTTATAGTAGACCTTGGACAAGTCCAAAAAAAGCTATTATGGGAGGAGCCGAGTTTATTGCAAAAGATTACATTAGTGCAGGACAGTTTACAAGTTATTTAAAAAAATTTAACGTCAACCCAAATTCTAGTTATTCTTTGAATAATCATCAATATATGGCAAATTTAGCCGCACCTTGTTCAGAAGCATATCGTTCATATGTTTCTTATCGTGACAATGGTTTACTTTCATACCCTTTACATTTTACGATTCCTTTATTTAATAATATGCCAGAAACGACAAAGCATCCAACAGATTCTGTTCCCAAAAAAAATAGTACTCCTGTAACAGATCAAGAATTTGAAAAAAAATTAGATGCAGAAGGATTTCCAGAAAGTTATAAAACTTGGTTAAGAGAGTTACATCAACTTCATCTAAATTGGACTTTTAGTTCTTTAAAAACAAATCAAGATTTTCATAGTACAGTTGCTATTCAACAAGAAAGAGGATCCATTCAAAAATCAAGTTGTCCACAATGTGTAAATTCTCCAGAGATTCAAACGGAATCTGGTTGGTATAGAGCTAACATTGCTACCGTAGAATATTATGTAGATCCAAGAAACTTTTTAGATATTGATAGTATTTTAATGTTTGAAGATTTAAGTTACAATGAAGTTTATACTGAATCTGTTGTAAAAAGTGTATTAGCAGGAACATTTATGAGTGGAAATGACGGAGTAGATAATCTTCCTTATTCTAGTATTTTTGTCGAAGCAGGTAAAACGTATAATGTAAGTCCTGTTTATCTTGCGTCTTTATCAAGACAAGAAGTAGGAACAAAAATTGGAACAGTGACAAGTGGAAATCGTTTTACATATAAAGGATTAACATATGAAGGATTTTATAATTTTTATAATATAGGAGCTTACTCTAGTGAAGAAAATCCTGCCTTAGCAGGACTAGTGTATGCCGCCGCGGGTGCCTTAAGAAATGGAGAAGGCATTTATGTTGGAAATTTAAGTGGATCATCTAGTACTGTAGGAGGAAATACAACTCCTACTACACCAAGTACTTCAACATCTCCAAATAATCAAAATGCAGTTCCTCTTGCCACTCAACTTGCGAAAATGAATTTAGCTCAAAAAGGAGAATTTGTAGTTAATTTTAATCTTCAAACAAATGTAGGTACTTTAAAATCTAAAATAAGTGGCGATGTTGTATTTAAAAATGTGAGAGGTGGCGTGATGGGAAATACTGAAATTCCAACTACAGGATGTACTCTTACATATAACAATACGGTTTTAAAAGTTGTTGTTTATGGAGATATTACAGGAGATGGAAACATAAATTCTGCCGATTTACTTCGAATGAGACAATATTTATTAGGTCAAATAAATCTTTCAGGAGAATATTTTGAATCTGCAAAGATTGTTCATAATGACAAGGTGAATTCTGCCGACCTCTTAAGACTACGCCAATTTTTATTAGGACAACAAGTAATTTATCAGTATGCATAGAAAGGATACTTTTATATGAAAAAAATAAAATATATTTTAGTTTTATTTTTGGTTTTGTTAATAAAACCTTTAGTAGTACAAGCGGCTCCTAGTTATACACTTTCTACAAATAGTTATACAACGGTAGGCTCTTCAGTGACGGCTACTTTACGTATATCAAACGCCGCCTCTTGGAATATTAGATTAAATGGAGGAGGAGCTACAAGTGGATGTAGTACTTCTTCTGCAGATGCAACATCTAATGCAAAAAATAGTACTCAAACATTTACAGTTACATGTCGTGCGACAAATGTTGGTCAAATTTCATTCACGGCTACGGGGGATGCAACAGATCAGGATGGCAATAGTGTCAATATATCTGTTACAAAAACTGTTTCAGTTCAAGCTCCAAGAGAAAAAGATTCTAATAATTATTTAAAAAGTTTAAGTGTAAAAGATTATAAATTAACTCCTGACTTTAATAAAGAAACTTTAGAATATTCTCTTACTGTACCTAATACGGTAAATAAAATTACTTTAGAAGGGGCTACCGAATCAAACTATGCAACAGTAGAGGGATTTGGTGAAGTAGAAGTAAATGAAGGAGCAAATAAATTTGAAATAAAAGTAGTTAGTGAAACAGGATCAGAAAGGGTATATACAATCACTGTCAATGTAAAAGATGAAAATCCGATTGAAGTAGAAATTAAAGATGGAGATTATACCATTATGAAAAATGCTAAAACGCTTGAGGCTCCAAGTACTTATATTCAAACGACAGTTACGATTAATAATGTTGAAATTCCTGCTTTTTATTCTGAAATATCAAAATTTACATTAATTGGAGTAAAAGATTCAAAAGGAGATACTCATTTTGCAATTTATCATAAAGAAGATAATACTTATGAACTTTATAATGAAAATCAAAGTACTCAAATGCTTTTATTTATTAAATCTATCCCTGAAGAATTAGAAGGATTTAGAAAAGATACTATTACGATTAATGAAAGTTCTCGAGAATGTTTAATTTCTAATTCAGATGAATCAATTGTTCTTATTTATGCCATGAATATTAATACTGGGGAAAGTGCTTATTATTTATATGATAAAGAAGAAGACTCTTATGTAAAATATCATGATGGGTTTACAAAAGAATATGAAGAAAAATTAGAAAAATATAAACAAGTCATACTTGCTTTTGCCGGAGTAGCTATTGGATTCTTGTTAATTATTGTGATTTTATTATTTACAAAAAAGAAAAAAACAAAAATCATTATAAAGCCTGATACTAGAAATGAAGAGATTCAAGAAGAGCCTAAAACTAGCAAGAAAGAAAAAAAGAATAAGAAAAAGAAATCTAAAGAAAAGAATATAGATGAAAAAAAAGAAGAAGAATTAAAAATTGAGAAAATAGAAACTCCTAAAAAAGGAAAAAAGAAATCAAAAGAGGATGCTTTAGAACAAGTGAGTAATGCGGCTAAAATGATTGAAGACTATGAAAAAACAAGAGAACTTACTAAAAATGAACTTCAAAGCATTCAAGAAAAATCTTCTGATGAAGATACAATGTTTGATATTTTAGAAAATTCGAAAAAGAAAAAGAAAAAATAATTGATCCCAAAGTGTCAATTGACGTTGGGGGGGGGGTCTTGTGATAAAATCAT
>CANQRJ010000017.1 GCA_947626215.1 uncultured Bacilli bacterium | reverse complement strand
TGATAAGTAATGGTATAACGGTGAACCTCATCTTGCATTCTTGTTAAATAATGAAAGACATTACTATCTCTTGGAATATCAACGACTTCTAGAGTATCTCCATCTAATAAATCATTCGTACGATGCTTATCGTTTTTCTTTAATCCACATACTTTAATGTTTAAATTTAATTCCGATAAAATTTCTTTACAAGCATGAATCTGCCCCACTCCACCATCAACAATAATTAAATTAGGAAGTTCCGTTTTCTCAACAAGCGCTCGTTGGTAACGACGGTATATTACTTCTCGCATCATATTATAATCGTCATTTTTATCAAAACTCATTTTATATTTTCGATATTCATTTTTAGCAGGAACTCCATTTTTAAAAACAACCATTCCACTTACCGACCAATCTCCAAAGAGATTTGAATTATCAAATAAATCAATTCGATCTAAAATATCTAAATGAAGAATTTTTTTAAGTTCTTCATTTGCCGATTCGGTAAAATATTCTTTTTTCTGGATGAGTTCCATTTCATTTTTTAAATTGATACGAGCATTTTCAATCGCCATATCAAGTAATTCTTTTTTCTTTCCTTTTAAAGGAGTCACTAATTTATTTTCAAAATAAGCATTTAAAACTTCTGTATTTAATTCATCTGAAAGTAAAATTTCTTTCGGAATTTCATGACGAGCATAAAAACTAGAAATATAACTTTCCATATCACTTACAAAATCACTTACTACAGGAATGATGTCGGTGTGTCCTCCCACAATTTTCCCGTTTCGTAAAAATAAAATTTGAACAGAAAGATACCCATTTTCAAAAAAGGTACCGATTACATCGCGATTTGTAAAATCTTGAATCGATATTTTTTGACGATCTAAAACGACATTAATATAATCTAATTCTTTTTTTAGTTCTAAAGCCATTTCAAAATTTAAAGACTTACTAAATTGTTCCATTTTCTCCATAATTTTATCTTTTAAAATCTTATCGTTTCCATTTAAGAATCCCAAAATATCATCTTCCATCTGTTGTAATTTTTCTTTTTCTATTTTTTTCTCACAGTAACCTAAACATTCTCCTATATGATAATAAAGACATACTTTTTTAGGATTTCCTTCACATTTTTTTAAAGGATATAAACGATTTAACAAATTAACAATTTTTCTAGCCGCGTAAGCATTCGGATAAGGCCCGAATAACTTTTTTTTATCTCGTTTTCTAATATTTAAGTATCTTGAAACTTTTAATTTGGGATAAGGCGTTTTTATATATTCAATATAAGGATAGCTTTTATCATCTTTTAAAAGAATATTATATTTGGGATCATATTGTTTAATTAAATTAATTTCAAGTAAGAAAGCCTCTAACTCTGTCGCCGTGACAATGTACGAGAAATCGGCAATTTCACTTACCAACTTCGCCGTTTTTCCTGTTTGAGTTCGGTTAAAATAAGAGTTCACTCTTTTATGCAAGTTTTTTGCTTTTCCCACATAAATAATGATTCCTTCTTTGTTTTTCATTTGATAACTTCCAGGAAGATTCGGAATCGCGGACAATTTTTCTTTTAGCATCGGTTTCACCTCTTTCATTAGTATACATTACTTTTTTGTTTTTAAAAATGGAAGATAAAGTATGATTGGAAAAGATACAACAACTCCATAAATATAACGAAATTCTGAAAAAACAGGACTTCCAAGCATCATCGATAACCATAAAGCAAAAAAAATCGTATAGTAAATTCCTGTTTTCTTTTTTAAAAATTTATTTAAAACAAAACTTAAAAAAGTAAGATAAAAATAAAGTCCAATATTCCATATTACTCCAGCAAAGGGAATGCGATGCGATGCGGTTAAATCGATTATTTTTTGGAAAATATTAGAATTTTCTCTTTCAGGATTTATAGTCGACCAATACTCCACCCCAGGATACCAATAGCCTAATGTAGAAGATAAGTAAGCTTCTAAATACGTATTTATATGAAGAACTCCTTCTTTAAGCCAAAGAGATAAAAAGGATAAGTAAGACTCTTCTAAAACTTCTTCTTTTATTTTTCCTTTTACAGGATCTGCTATCGATGGAACATAGACGCTTTTTAAATTCGTTCCACCGGTAAGACGATCTAAATAGCTTTTTTCAGATTCGGTAAGACTTAGAGAATCATAACTTCTAGCAAGCATTTGAAAAGGAATCGAAAAAACTTCAGTCGAATGAACTTTTTCTACATGAAGGATTTCATAAACAGGTCCCTCGATCATAAAATAAACACATAAAGGACAAAGAAATAAAAGACAAGTTTTTAAATTTTTACGGAAATTAAAAAGACAAAAAGGAAGGAAAAAAAGAAAGATATAAATTCCATTATTACGGAAAAATAAGAGTAAAAAAGCTCCAAAATAGAATGAAATCCATCCTTTTTTTTCTTCTTTTATTTTAAGTAATCCAATGGTAAGATAAATAAAACCCATTGCAAAGAAGATATCTTTCCAAATCGTGACGGCATAATGAGTAAAAATAGGTAAAACGCCAAAACAAAGAATTAAAAGATAAACCCATTTTTGTTTCACATTATTTTCTAATAAATAATGAGCTAGATATGCGTAAGTGAAAGATAAAAAAACAATTTGAAAAAAAGTAAAGATTCCAAGTCCCATTGTTTCACCAAAAAGATGAATAAAAACTCCCATAAGTTCAGTATGCAAAAAAGGATGAATATTGGATAAAATTCCATTTTTGATAAAACTGATTTGAACTCCTGTATCATAAGTCATTTTTCCCGGAAAATAACAAATATAATAAGGAAGATAACAAAGAATCAAAAATAAAGTTGTAAACAAATAAAAGTGTTTTGGAATTTCTTTGTTTTCCTTTTCATAAATATTTATTTTTGGTAAATACTTAAATAATATTAAAAAAAGATGGAAAAAAAATGGAAGAAAGCATAGGATATTTCCAAACATTAACAAAACTTTTGGAATGGTAAAAAATGTGGCATTTGCATTTTCAATTTCTAAATAAGTACTATGCCCCAAAACTAAAATGAAAGAAGTCACAACACTTAAGAAAAAAGAATAATTTCTTTCCGTTTTTGTATAAGTGGTCTCTTTTCTTTTAAAAAAGCAAGTAAAAAGAAAAATTACCACGAGAAAAAGAAAAAAGTTGTAATTTACTTCTTTAGAAAATTGAAAGTAAAGTAAAATTCCACAGTAACTTAAAAAAGTATAAAGAAAAGGTTTAAAACTTTTAGACATATAAATCCTCCCTCATACATTTATTTTAACACGTTTTTTCTTGTGAGGAAGAAAAAAGTGTTTTATAATGGATTTTAGGTGAAAAGATATGATGCTTTTAAATCAAAAAGAATTAGAAATCAAAAAATCCAAATTTATCGCCTACCTTTATGAAGTTAAAAGCAAAGAAGAAATCAAAATTTTATTAGAAAATTTAAGAAAAGAACATAAAAAGGCTAAACATATTCCTTATGCTTTTATTTTAGAAAATACGGCAGGTAAAAGCGATGATAAAGAACCAAGTGGTACGAGTGCCACCCCTATCTATCAAAACTTAGAACGAAAAAATTTAAAGAATCGCGCCCTTTTTGTTGTTCGATATTTTGGTGGAATCAAATTGGGAGCAAGTGGCTTATCAAGAGCCTATCGTGAAATATCAAATCAAGTTTTAGAAGAATAAATTTTGAATTTGTTCTTTTTTTAATCGTTGAAACTTGCTTATTCTTTCTTTTTCTTCTTCACATATTCTTAAATTTTTTTCTTTTTCTAATTCACTTAATAAAGTACATAAATTGAGTGTTTCTATTTTTTGAAATAAAGGCTTAAAAATTTCTTTTATTTCTTTTTTTTGAAAGTCGATTGTAAGAATAGATCCTAGATTGTAAAAGGAAGAAAACTTCCAATCAAATTCAAATTCAAATTCATAATCAAATAAAGGACTTAAAATAAATTGATTGTCTTTTTGATAAACTAGGATCTCGTCATCCGCACGGTCCATTTCATTGGTATAAAAATCTCGAATAATAATTTTTTGAATCCAATTTAAAAGATCGGGTCTAAGATTTTCTTTCATAACTTGATAATTTTTTCTAAAAGCATAAGGAATTCTTGTGATGACTTCTTCCTTTAATGTTTGATAACTTTTACTTTCTTCTCTTTCATATTTACTCATAAATCCATAAAACTCTTCCCTTTTTCCATTTATTTTAGCAAATCCTTTACATAAAATATAATTTTTTGTAGGGAT
Organism: uncultured Bacilli bacterium; assembly: GCA_947626215.1. Classification (GTDB taxonomy): domain Bacteria; phylum Bacillota_I; class Bacilli_A; order RF39; family UBA660; genus Ventrenecus. Next base: position 13,918 of record CANQRJ010000017.1, on the reverse strand, counting down.
TTTAAATTCTTCACTTACCTTTTTTCCTAAAAGTTCATTTAATAAGGAAGATGCATTTGTTACTTTAAAAAAATAAACTTCATTCTGATGCATTATCCAATAGCCACTGTAACGAATATCGTGGTTGTCTTTTTTATCCATTGGAATTAATGGGTCATTAATAAAAACTTTCTTCTCGTCTAAATTTCCTAAATCAAGCCAAGAATGAGTAAAATTTTGAATTGAATTCATCTTGTGTTTTCCTCCTCTTTTGGGCTTTATCTTAGCAAAATTAGAAAAAAATGTCAAAAAAACTTGTAGAAAGAAGAGTTTTTTGATAAAATTATATACGACTTATGAAGAAAGGAGATTATTATGGCTAATATTAAAAGTTCTAAAAAAGCAATTAAAACCATTGCTAAAAGAACAGAAAATAATCATGAATTAAAAGCACGTGTTCAAAATTCTATTCGCTTATGCGATAAAGCCATTGCAGCTGGTGAAAAAGAAAATGCTCAAAATCTTTTAAAAGAGACTCAAAAATTTATTGACCGTGCAGTAAGTAAAGGTTTAATAAAAAGAAATACGGCAGATCGTCAAAAATCAAGACTATCTCACAAAGTAAAAGAAATGGCTTAAAAAGTCATTTTTTATTGTCTATTTTTTATCAATTTTTAAATTTTAATCTCTTTTATCTTGAATAATTCCTCATGATTTTGCTACAATACTCTTAAGAGTGATGTTTATGATGAAACTAATAAGAAATATATTTATTCCTTTTTGTTGTCTACTCCTTTTATTATTTTATTTTCTTCATATCGATTCCATTAGTAACTTTTTTGTAAAATATATTGAAAAAGTTCCTGATATTCAAGTAGAACCTCAAAATGAATATGCGAAAAATGAAAACTTTTTATTTGTTCAAAAAACCGATCAGTTTATTCCTTATAGTAAACAAGATATTAAAAACATTTTTTATTCTATTGTCGACAATGGATGGAAGGAATTTACTTTTTATTGTCCGAGTGAATACACCTTATGTATCGATGATATAAAAGAATTTAGTCAAGATCAAGATTTACTCACTCACTTAAATAATTTTGTTCATCCTTACAATGGTTTTTCGAATGTGAAAACAATGATTTCAGAATCAGGAGAAATTACAGTTTATATTGATTATTTTTATGATGAAAACACGATTGAAGTTATTAATCAAAAAGTAGAAGAAATTATGAAGGAAAACTTAAACAATACCATGACAACAGAAGAAAAAATTCGAGTGATTCATGATTATATTATCAACCATACGAAATACGATGTAGAAAGAAATAACGAATCCAATAGCATTTATCACTCCTACATCGCATATGGTCCTTTAATCGAAGGCTATGCCACATGTAATGGGTACACTGATGCGATGGCTATATTTTTAACCAAACTAGGAATTCCAAATTTTAAAGTCGCGATGACACCAGAAAACGAAACGAAAGAAGTTGGACATGTTTGGAATGCTTTGTACTTAAATCAAGAATGGCTCCATTTAGATTTGACTTGGGATGACCCCGTTTCTACAGATGGAAAAGATTATTTAAAACATAAATATTTTTTAATTACAACAGAAGAATTAGAAAAAGCAGATTCAGGAGAAGTGGTAGTTACAGAGCATCAATTTAAAAGAAATATTTACTTAGAATTAAAAGAAAAGGAAAATTAATCGTTTTCCTTTTTATTGTTCTCTATAAATTGAATGACTTCTTCTATCGTAAGTGAAAAATCCTCATAATGAACGGGAAACCAATGAACGGGAAGTTGATGTTTAAAAAAAGTATATTGTCTTTTTGCATAATGTCTAGAGTTTTGTTTTATTTTTTGAATGGTTTCTTCGAAAGTACATAAGCCATCAAAATAAGCATAAAATTCTTTGTACCCTATCGCGGTCATTAAGGCTTTACTTCGAATTTTTTTATCATAAAAGGTACGTACTTCTTTTTCTAATCCTTCTTCAATCATTTTGTCAACCCGGTTATTAATCACTTGATATAATTTTTCGCGATCGGTTGTAAGACCAATGATTTGAAAAGAATAAAGTGGTTTTGATGTTGTTGGTTCTTTTTCTCTTTGTAAAAAGCGAATCATTCTTCTTCTATTATGAACGTGAATCGAACAAGCAGGATCCTTTTTTAAACAAAGACTCATTAACTCTTCATTGGTAAAATCTTCATAATTTTCTTTTTTTTCTTCTTTGGAAAAAACATAATCATAAAGTAAAGCTTTTAAATAAAGTCCTGTCCCTCCCACTAAAATTATATTTTGATTTTTATATTTTTCTAATAAAGCTCTTGCATCTTTTTGATAATCATATACCGTATAATTTCTTTCTACATCGACAAAATCAAATAAATAATGGGAAATGCCTTCTTTTTCTTCTTCTTTAATTTTGGCCGTGCCAATATTTAATCCTTTATATACTTGCATCGCATCACAGTTTATAATGATTGCATGATACTTTTTCGCAAGTTCTATACTTAATTTGGTTTTTCCTACCCCAGTGGGTCCGACAATAGCTAAAATCATAAGAATCACGTTCTTTCTTTTTGTATCATAACAAAATCCAGAAAAGAAAACAAGCCTATTATAACTCTACTAAGATGACATCGGATCCAATTTTTTTTATTTGTTCAAAGTGAATTTGGACTTCATCTGGACTTTTCCAAAATCGCCAAAAACGATAAGTCATTACTGTAAAATATAAAATTTCTCCTTTTTCGGTAATACTCGCATCGGCAATTCGACCTAGTCTTCTTCCATCTTCTAAGTTTACAATATCTTTTCGTTGCAAATCTGATAAATTCATAAAACACCATCCTTATTGTAAATTATGAAAAAAAGTAAGAAACATTCTTACTTTACGATTCCTCTATTTCATTTAATACTTTTTTGATTCCTTCATAAGGAAGATAGGCACAGTGTTTTCGATTTCCTTGTTTATAAATTTCATTATAAGCATTGGCTTCTTTTAAAATCTCTTCGTCATATTCTTTTTCTTCTAACATATTCTCAAAATTTTCGATAAAGTTTTTTGCTTCTTCGATCGTTTTGCCAATTAAATTATGAATCATAATCGAAGTCGAAGAAGTAGAAATAGCACAGGCTTCTCCATCAAAACAAATATCTTCTATTTTATGATCTTTTATTTTGACATAAATATCTAAATTATCAATACAAGATGCATTTCTAGTATTCACTTTTTGATAGTTTGGATCATCCGTACGATATTTATGTTCAGGTTCTTTATAATGTACCATGATTAGTTCTCGTCTTAATTCTTCGTCCATTATAACATCTCCTTTTCAATCTTTCCTTTATCTTTTAATAATTCTACTAAAGCATCAATATCACTTTCTGTATTATAAAAATAAAGACTCACTCTTAAACTATTTGTAACTCCTACTTCACTTTTTAATATTTTTGCACAGTGGTTGCCGGCACGGACACATATTTTGTATTTATTTAAGTAGTACGCGACATCTTGAGAAAAAATGCCATCTATATTAAAGGCTAAAATTCCTCCATCTGCTTCTAAATTGAGTAAATCAACATGAGGAATGGATAAAAATTTGTCAATTGCATATTTTCTTAAATTTTTTTCATAAGTTTCAATGTTTTCCATTCCAATACTTTCTAGGAAACGTACGGCCTCGCCTAAGCCAATCGCCCCAGCAATGTTTGGAGTTCCCGCCTCTAAACGATGAGGAAGTTCTTTATAATAAATCTCATTTGGATTATCAAACGATTCATTCATTCCTCCTCCAAGATTAATCGGATCTAATTCTTCTAAAAGAGGTCTTTTTCCATATAAAACACCAATACCAGTAGGTCCACACATTTTATGACCTGAAAAAGCTAAAAAGTCAATATCTAAATCTTGAACATCTGTTTTTCGATGCGGAACACTTTGCGCGCCATCCATGACTACAAAAATATTATGTTCATGAGCAAATTTTGTAATTTCTTTTATAGGTCTTTCATCTCCAATTACATTGGTAATACCTGCAAGAGCAATAATCTTCGTTTGAGGAGTGACGGCCCTTTTAACCTCTTCTAACGTTACATAATGATTTTCATCTAAAGGAATATATTTTACCACGGCACCACATTTATTTTGTAAACGAAACCAAGGTAGTACGTTGGATGCATGTTCACTTTTTGTAATTAAAATTTCATCATTGGGTTCGATAATTTTTTCAAAAAATCCCGTAGCAATCATATTTAAAGACTCTGTTGTTCCACTTGTAAAAATAACTTCTTCTTTTTCTTTCGCATGAATAAATTTTCTGATTTCTTCTCTTGCGCCTTCATATTCTTGATTTACTTTATAGGATAAATCATAATCTCCACGATGTGCATTCGCTGAATAAGTTTCATAATACTCTTTTATTTTATCTATCACACATTGTGGTTTTAACGTAGTTGCTCCATTATCTAAATATATATAATCTTCTTTTAACATCGGAAATTCTTCTTGTTTCATTTGAACCCTCCTTTCTATTTTTCCATTTGACTTATAAAACACTTACGAATGAGTTCTTTACTTGTTTTTTCATCCATTCCTTTACTCAATAAATAAAATAATTCCTCTATAGAAATTCCTCCAATCGTCACTAGGTGATTGGCCACGACTTCATTACTATCTACAATAAGCTCAGGAATACATTCGATATATCGATCTTCTTCATTTAAGTATTTCACATCTTCTAAAAATTCATTTTCAAATGTGTCTTTTTTTAAAACACCACTTGTTTTTAATACCATGTGACTTTTTTCTTCTCCTAAGACTCTCACTTTTATATCAGAAATATTATGATTTTTTTCTACTACATTTTTTAAAGTAAAATGATTTTCTTTAATGGAATGAATTCCTAAATGAAGAGATACCTTCGTATGATCTGTACTAATGATTTCAATTGTTCCTTCGATATTTTCTAAAGATAAAACGGTATGAATGGTAAGCGTAGCATCATTATCTAAAATCCAAGTACTATGAAAAGGAAAATTTGGAAAAACAAGATGATCGATTTTCACATCATTTTTAATTTTTAAAACCGTTTTTTCATTTTGAATTTCTAAAGTTGAACAAGCAGTATTTAATTCATCCGTCGTGTTACATAATATTTTATTCATTCTCATCACCAGGAATCATATCATTTGCCGTAGTAAAGCCATTTTGTAAAATTTCAGTTATTAAAGATGCATCTCCATTTTTTACAATAGTACCCTTTTTCATCATATGAACATGCGTAGGTTTTAAAAGTTCTATTAAATTTTGTTGATGAGTAATGACTAAAAAGGATGCATGATACTTTTCTTGATATTCTAATAAATTTTTAGCAACCGTTTTAATCGCGTCCACATCTAATCCTGAATCAATTTCATCTAATAAAATAAGTTTAGGTTTTAAAATCCACATTCCAAGTAATTCATTTTTCTTTTTTTCTCCTCCACTCATTCCAGAGTTTACATCTCGAGTTACAAAAGATGTAGGAATATCTAATTTTTCACATATTTCTTTACACTCTTTATGAAAGGCAAAAACATCCACTTTGCTTTCTCTTTCGATTAAAGCAGTACGTAAAACTTCGGCATTCGTAACTCCTTCTAAAGATGTTGGATTTTGATTTATATAATAAATTCCTTTTTTAGCAATTTCATGAGTAGGCATCTCGGTGATATCTTCATTAAAAAAAGAAATACTTCCCTTTTTTATTTGATAACTAGGATGATGTAAGATACTTTTACAAACCGTACTTTTTCCTGCCCCATTAGGGCCCATTAATATATGAGTTTCTCCCTCACCAATAGTAAGAGAAAAATTTTTTAAAATTTCTTTATCCCCTGTATTTACTTGTAAATCTTTTATTTCAAACATAAAAAGACCTCCTGTGTATCATTTTACCACGAAAGCCTTCTTTTTCCTATTCTTTTTTTTAAATTTATAGAGTTAGAACTGCACGAAAACTGAAATCTGGACCCCCAGAAGCATCTGTATCTATAAATGTAAATATACCTGCATCAGATCCGACACGACGAGAACCACCTCTTGCAAACCATGGATATTCTGAACATACAAATTGTGATAAATCTGTATTATGACTACTGATGTATCTAAGAGACCCTGTTCCATTTGTTTTTGAATATTTCACTGTATAAAATGGACCAAGCTCTTTTGTCGCATCTCCTAATATTCCTCTTTGATATTGTTCTATTGAAGCATTATAATCATATAAATCATAATATTTACTATCTTTCCATGGTAGTCCTTCTTCATTTGTTCCATTTTCAAAAGAATATGGGCCGGCAGAATGATTATTTACATATAATCTTCCCAATTGATATCTTCCCAATCATTTCCTGTAGGTTTGTTTACATCTAAATTTGCACCAGAAAACATACCATAAATATCAACATCAGGATTATGAATAAATAACTCACCATATTTTATGCTTTCTATATTTGTCATGTATGCAAACATACCACTCATATCTGTTACTTGGCTTGTATCAAATTGACTACCTAAATCTAATGAAGCTAATGAAGACACCTCATAAAACATAGAACTCATATTTGTTACTTGGCTTGTATCAAAATGACCGCCTAAATTTAATGAAGTTAATGATGACATTCCGGAAAACATATTACTCATATCTAGAACATTACTTGTATTAAAATGACTACCTAAATCTAATGAAGTTAATGCTTGCATATTAGAAAACATGTCATACATATTTATTACATTGCTTGTATCAAATTGATCGCCTAATTCTAATTTTGTTAGTGAAGACATGAATGAAAACATATAACCCATATTTTCTACATTGCTCGTATTAAATTGACCGCCTAAATTTAATGAAATTAATGATGACATTCCGGAAAACATTTCATACATATATGTAACATTACTTGTATCAAATTGACTACCTAAATCTAATGAAGCTAATGAAGACACCTCATAAAACATCTCACTCATATCTGTAACATTACTTGTATTAAATTGATCGCCTAATTCTAATTTTGTTAGTGAAGACATGGATGCAAACATATTACTCATATCTGTTACTTGGCTTGTATCAAATTGACTACCTAAATTTAAATCTTTTAATTCGTACATGGCAGAAAACATATTACTCATATCTGTGACATTTTCTGTATTAAATTGATCGCCTAAATTTAATTCTGTTAATTCGTACATGGCAGAAAACATATTGCTCATATTTTCTACATTGCTCGTATTAAATTGATCGCCTAAGGTTAATGTGGTTATATAAGACTCAGAAAACATATAACTCATATCTGTAACATTACTTGTATTAAATTGATCGCCTAAATTTAATGTGTTCATATTAGAATCATTAAACATATAACTCATATCTGTAACCTGGCTTGTATTAAAATTAAATGGAGTTAAATCTAGTTCTATTAATGATTTTATATTAGAAAACATATAACTCATATCTGTAACATTACTTGTATTAAATTGACTACCTAAATTTAAATCTGTTAATTCGTACATGAAAGAAAACATATGATTCATATTTTCTACATTGCTCGTATTAAATTGATCGCCTAAGGTTAATGTGGTTATATAAGACTCAGAAAACATATAACTCATATCTGTAACATTACTTGTATTAAATTGATTGTCTAAATTTAATGTGGTTATATAAGACTCAGAAAACATATAACTCATATCTGTAACATTACTTGTATTAAATTGATCGCCTAAATTTAATTCTGTTAATTCGTACATGGAAGAAAACATATAATGCATATCTGTTACTTGGCTTGTATTAAAATAATCTATTCCTTCTAAACTTGTCACATTTGTAAAATTGTAAAACAAATAACTACTATCTGGATTTCCCTTAATTTCTCCATCTCCTTGTATATATGCTCTGTATGTTGGTTTCTCTATATCTTCTTCTGTTTCTTCATCCCATACTTGAATATACTCTCCTGTTGGCACTAAATAACTCATGACACTTTGATCTTCAAGAGCACTTTCATCTGATGAGATTACATCTTCTCCTGGATGAGCATTAGGATCTAGTTTATTTTCAAAAATAATTTGTGTAATTTGTTCTTTATATTTCCACATTCCTTTTTGATCGTCAGAACTTTCATAAGAACAACGTTCTATGTCTTCCAAATAGGTCATACAATGTTCATTTACAACTATTGTTTTTTCTAATTTTCTTAACATGCCTGTTGATTCTTTAGTTTCCATTTTTTGATTTATTGTCACTTTGCTTTTCCAATTTGCTCCATTTGTCACATCATCTTCACTGCTTACTGGGGTATCTTCATCCATAAATAAAATTAAATTAAATTCTTTTATTGCTTTTGTTGTAAGTGTAAATTGATATAATGTGTATGCTTTTTTAGCTTCGGGTATTAATTTATTTTTATTTTCTTTTGTTACTATTTCATAGTCAGGATTCGATAATATTTCTTTTTCTTCTGTATAATATTCATCTGCATTTCCTTCCCAAAGAATCGCATTCACATATGCATCTTTTAATACAGGTTCTTCTACTTCTAACGTTTCTAAGTTAATTGTTAAATCAACATTATTGTTACACTTGTTTTCTAATTTAAAATGATATGGGGTTGCTTTTGGAAAAAACTCTGTTTCTAATTCACTCTGTGTCATAGGATATGCATTTTGAATTTCAATGGAATTTTCTTCTGTAAACTCAATATTTAAACAATCTGTATAAACGATATTTTCTCCATCTTGTACTAATGTTAAAGTCCAATATGCATAAGTAAGACCTACCACACTTAAAAGAATAATCAATATTCCTACTATTAATAAATATTTCTTTTTCTTTTCCATTTTTATTCCTCTTTCTTAGTATGATCTTTTTTTGACATTTTATGTCGTCTATCTTTAAGTTTATTATAATACTCTTTTATGAAAGAGTCTATATTCTAAAAAAACAAGATGTAAACCTTTAAAAAAAATCATTCTACTCCCATCTTTGACAGTTAATTAATGTAATGTATTAGATAGGATCTGGTTGTATGAGGCTTAAAAAAACTGTGACAAAAAGTAATACTACTTATTGTATTATTAGAGATTATAAAAACTTGCAAGGTAAAAGAACCACTGCTATATATGAAGCATTAGGGAATGAAGAAAAATTAAGTGAAAGATTTGGAAAAGATCATACCATGGATAAGGTACAGGAGTATATTGATTCTTTAAATCAATATATTACTGAAGGTAAGGAACCTCCCGTTCTACTTTCTTTAGATCCCAATAAACAAATTGAAAAGGATGTAAATCGTTCTTTCTTCCTTGGTCATTTGTTTTTAAGAAAAATTTATTATGATTTAGGAATAGATAAAATATGTGAAAATATTCAAAATAAATATCGTTTTACTTTTGATATCAATTCGGTGGTAGAATGTTTAGTTTTTGCTCGTATTGTTTGGCCTGCTTCTAAATTATCTACATTTCAACAATCTAAAAAATTTATTGGACATTATAATTTTGAACTTCAACATGTTTATAGAACACTGAATTATTTAGCTCAAGAAATAAATACGATTCAAAAAGAATTATTTGATCGTAGTAATCAAGTCATTAATCGAAATTATAAAGTCATTTATTATGATTGTACAAACTTCTTTTTTTATACAGAAGAAAATGATTTTCAAAGATATGGAGTGAGTAAGCAACATCAACCTTTGCCTTTAGTTCAAATGGGTTTATTTATGGATGCGGATGGTTATCCTTTTGCCATGAATATTCATTCTGGAAACACATCGGAAAGTACAACTATGATACCAAGTGAACAAGAATTTTTAAATGAATACCATATGAAAGGAAAAAATATCATTGTTTGTACAGATGCAGCCATGTGTAACAATGAAATTAAAAATTTCAATATTCAAGAAGGTCGAGGTTTTGTAATTACTCAATCTATCAAAAAGTTAAGTAATGAATTGCAAGCACTTGCTTTAGATAAAACTGAATGGCGTATTCTTGGAAACATTCATGATATTTACAATTTAGAAGAAATAGAAAACGACAATGAAGTAAAAAAAGCATATTACAATAAAATATTTTATAAAGAAATAGAATGTGAAACAAAATCTGTTAAACAAACTCTCATTGTTACTTTTTCTTTTAAATATCAAGATTATCAACATAATCTAAAGACTCATCAATTAGAAAGAGCAAGAAAATTAGTAGAAGAAACAAATAAGAAAAATCGAAATGCAAAGAAAGCAAAAGATATTGAAAAAATTAAAGTAACAAAAAATCAAAATGATCCTAAAAGATTTATTAAAGGAGTTGCCATTACGGATGCAGGAGAAGTTGCTAATAACATCGAATATATAATAGATGAAGACATCTATAAAGCAGAAGAAAAATATAATGGTTTTTATGGAATAACTACAAACTTAATTGATGATACAGAAACGATTGTAAAAGTGATGCAAGGAAGATGGGAAATTGAGGAATCGTTCAGAATTATGAAAGATGATTTCGATGCTGGTACAGTACATTTATCCAATAAAATTAGAATTCAAGGACATTTTATTACTTGTTATTTATCCTTATTCATTTATAGATACTTAGAGCATCAGTTAAAAGATAAATATACTGTTCATGAAATTGTGAACAAATTACAAGAAATGAAAGCATTAGAACATAAAGGAAAAGGATACGAACCCACCTATACTAGAGATAATTTAACAGATGATTTACACCGTTTTTTAGGTATAAATACGGATACTGAGATCATAACTTATAAAAAAATTCAAAAAATTTTAGAAGGTCAAAAAAATAGAATTTAGGTACGCATTTTTTGAAACTTTAAAAAATCTCTCAAGCCCTTATAAATAAAGGAATTGAGAGTTTTTCTTTTTCCTAAACTGTCAAATTTAAGATTATATAAAATATTTTTAAAAAAGTAAAGTTTTTTCAGTCAACTGAAAAAACTTATATAATTTTATATTTTTTTTCAATAGTTATTTTTAGAAATTTTTAATCTTTTTATTTTCTAAATAAAAAAAAACTATCTTTCGATAGAATTTTTTTATTAAGCAACTCTTACTTTTGCTTGTAATGCTTTACCATTAGCTTGAGATTCAGTTTGGTCGTCATTATCTTTATACTCAACTACTAAATAGTAATAATAAGGATGGTTTTCTTCACTATCTTGTGAACCTGTAACTTCAAGTCTATCTACATATAGTTCATATGTTTTTTGTCCTTCTTGTAAAGTAATATCTTCACCTAGTTTTGTACCTAATGCAGTTTCAGGTTTTGCTTCACTACATTTTTCACTATAACGAGTTTCACCAGGTGATGTAGTAGTATCTACATGAACTTCACATCCAAAGTAATTTCCTTCATCTTTACTTGTAGTTGTTACTAAATGATCGGATTTGTATAGTCTTAGTACTACATCAGAACCTAACTCATTTTTTGTTACCTCATAAATAATAGGAATATCAACTGTAACTTTACTTGTACTTGTAGTTTTAACACTAACACCTAATGCAGCAACTTCTTTATGTCCAGGATAAATGTTTTCAGCTTGAAATTCTCCTGCTGCACCAGTAATATCCGTCATACTAACTGAATTAGTAATTGATGCTGTAGTTAAATTAGTAGTACCTTGACCTTCTCCTTCTGTTCTGCTATCTGTAGTTGTCGCGGTAAAGTAAGCGAAGGTGGCCCCCACCACTGCTACTAGTAGCGTTGCAACCGCGATCACGGTTAACAATACCATATTTTTCTTTTCCATTTTCTTTTTTACTCTCCTCTCTATGATATTGTTTGGAAAAATTATGTTTTTTTACAAGAAAAAGATGTAAAATTTGAAGAAATTGTTTTAAAGAAATAATAAATTAATTTTATAAAGGATATTTACTTTCACTATGAAGTATGTTATTATTTTCATAGTGAAAGGAAAACGATGACATGAAAAATATGGATAAAATTATTTGTTTAGCACAAGAAAATAATGGATATATTAGTACACATTTATTAACTAAAAATAATATAGCAAGAGTTTATTTATCTCAAATGATAAAAACAAATCAACTAGTTAAAGTTACTAGGGGATTATACATGCTACCGAATTACTTTGAAGATGAATTCTATAAATATCAATTCACAAACAAAACTGCTTATTTTTCTTTAGAAACTGCATTATATTTGCATGGATTAAATAATCGTATTCCGATCATTTATCAATTATTTGTTCCAAATCATTACAGTGGAAATTTACAAAAAGATAAAAATATAGAGCTTATTTATGTAAATTCTAAAATATTGGACTTAGGTAGTATAGAAATGGATTCTCCTTACGGAAATAAAATTAAAACCTATGATATTGATAAGACAATTTGTGATATTATCAAATATAAAAATAGAATAGATTCAGAAATCTTTTCTAATGCTTTAAAGGAATACGTGAAATTAAAAAATAAAAATATAAATCATTTAATGCTATATTCTAAAAAAATGAACATAGAAGAAGAAGTTAGAAAATATATGGAGGTTTTGCTTTAATGAATGCTGCTAAATTAAAAAATCTTATATCAAAAAAATCTAAAGGAGATAATACCTTATCTGCTCAGTTATATCAAATGTTTTTCTTTGAAAGACTTTTAGAAAGAATTGAAAAAAGTGGGTATAAGAATAATATAATATTAAAAGGTGGTTTATTGCTTTCCTCTATTATTGGAGAAGATTTAAGAACTACTAAGGATATGGATGCTACATTAAAAAGTATTCCGTTAGAAAAAGATAATGTAAAAATAATTATAACTAATATTATACAAATTCCATTAGATGATAATGTAAATTTCCAAATAATAGATATTAAAGATATTCGATTAGAAGATGAATATGGTGGATTTAAAATTCATTTATTAGGAACTATGGAACACTTGAAAATCAATATGTTTTTAGAACTTACTACAGGTGACATTATTACTCCAAAAGAAATTGATTATCAATATTCTTGTATTTTTGAAGATAAAAAAATTAACATCTTATCTTATAATATAGAAACTGTTATAGCAGAAAAATTTGAAACTGTAATTAGTAGAGGAATTTCTAACACAAGATTTAAAGATTTTTATGATTTATATATTTTATTAGAGCATTTTAAAGAAAAAGTGAATAAAAAAGTATTGCTTACTGCTATTGAAAAAACATTTTGCAAAAGAAATACACCATTAGATGTTTCAGAAATGAAAAAAATAATTTCATTGATTGAAAATGATATATTTATGCAAAAAGAATGGGAAAAATATCAAAATAAGTATAGTTTTGCAAAAGGAATATCATATTCTAAGGTGATCATTTCAATAAAAAGTATTATAAACCTATGTAATATGCAATAAAAAAAATCTATCTTTCGATAGACTTTTTTTGTTGTACTAAGCTGCACTAACTTCGATTGTTCCTTTTAAATTTTTGGCTAAATCTGTATCATTTTGATCTTTATTAGTATCTTTAAATTCGATTACTACATAATAGTATACATCTTTAGATGAATCATCAACAGTAATTGTATCTCTACCTATTTCAAATGTACCAGTTTGTTGAACATTCTGTTCGCTTCCTATTATTTCGGCACCTGATAAAGCAGAGGCAGTATCAGTACATTCTTCATATAATTTTACTTTGCTAGCATCTTCTGCTGCTGATGTTTTGGTACAACCAAATAAATTTACATTAGGTGTAATAGTAATACCACTATCTTCTTTTTTATATAAAGATACTTTTAATGAACCTTCAGGAAAATCGTTAGAAGTTACTTTATACTTAAATGCAACTCCTGCTTCTGCACCAGTATCTCCTTCTGCAGTTACTTTAATTTCTGCAACTTCTTTATGACCAGGATAAACA
>CANQRJ010000016.1 GCA_947626215.1 uncultured Bacilli bacterium | reverse complement strand
GTCATATTAATCGATAAAACAAAAGAATATAAAAATAATGAAGAAATCAAAGAAGAAAATATAGAAAGTTATTTTGTATGGATACCAAGATACCGTTATCAAATATTTAGTAATGGAAATTATACAGGTACAACAGATTTAAAAGAGATTGAGGATTCCACAACAGTTTCTCAAATAAATCAACAAAAAGAAATAAAGTTAGAATTTGAAAGTAAAGAAACCTCTATTTCAAATGATACTACAGTTGGAAAATATTATACTCATCCTGCATTTGAAAGTTTTAATAGTAATGGGATGTGGGTAGGAAAGTTTGAAACGGGATACAATCAAAATAAAGATACTCAAAGTTCTATTACAAATAAAAATGGATGGAGTGTGGAAGGAGCCGAACAAAATATAAAAGATTCAAGTAAAATTATAATCAAACCTAATGTCTATAGTTGGAGAAATATTAATGTATCCAATGCCTTTTATACAAGTTATGAATATCAGAGGGATTTAGAAAGCCACATGATGAAAAACACAGAATGGGGAGCCGTTGCTTATTTAGCCAATTCAAAATATGGAAGATGTAACAATGAAAATTGTGAAGAAGTAAGAATTAATAATTCTGCCAGTTTTATAACAGGTAATTCTGCGATCAACGAACCTAAAGTTGGTTATAATGGATATACTGATTATGAAGCAAATAATTTGAATCAAGATATAGATAATGTTATTGCAAATTATAAAAACAAATTAAGTGTTCTATCTAGTACGACAGGAAATTATACAGGAGTTTATGATATGACAGGCGGGTCTTATGAATATGTAATGGGTGTTCTTCGTAATAATATGGATTCTTCGGAACCAACAACTGGTGTTACTTCTACAAATAATTCAGGATTTAATGGAGTTTTTTCTAATGAAGTTGGAAGCAAGCAAAATGGATTTGAATGGCCTTCTTCAAAATATTATGATTTATATGATTATGATAAATTGAATGATAGTTATTTAAGAGGAACATTAGGAGACGCGACAAAAGAAATAGGTCCTTTTTACAAAGTTACATTTAATAGTAATTCCGTACGTCAGGTAGGGAGTTATTATGCTGATATAGCAGGTTTTGTTCAAATGTATGGTCCTTGGTTCATAAGAGGCGGTTCTTATTTTCATGGGACAGATACTGGTATATTTGCTTTTAGTAATAATTCTGGAATTCAAATTTATGAATTTTCTTTTCGAATTGTTTTATCTCCATATTAAAAGAATGTAAATGTCCATTTTATATATAATGATATTTACAGTAAAATTTGTAATAAAAAATCTATATCTTTAAGTCAGTGAATATAGATTTTTTTTATTTTTCTTGATATAATGATTAAAGATAAGAGGGTATGACTTATGTTTGGAAAAATTATTTATATTACAGAAAGTGTAGCACATGTAGAAAATACATTAAAAAATAATGATACAATGGATTTTATGAATGTGCATGTTATTTTTGAGGCACCAAATCAAAGAATTTTAGGTGAAATATCGGAGATTAATCCAGATGTCATTAAAATTCGTTTTTTAGGAGAATACATTGATAATAAATATGTGAATGGTGTCATCAGAAAACCTCTTTTATCGAGTAAAATTCGGATTATTAATGAAGGAGAACTAAAAGAATTAATAGGAACTAATGAAACAAGTTCTTTTGAACTCGGAAAAAGTGCCATTTATAAAGGATTTACCGTATACGCGAAAATTAATTCCTTTTTTTCCAACCACTTTTTTATCTGTGGTAACTCTGGTGCTGGTAAATCTTATGGAACATCTAGGATTATTCAAAATGTTTTTAATAGAAAAGATTTATTAAATGAAAATGCCAAATTATTTTTCTTTGATGCCTATGGAGAATATAAAAATGCTTTTAAAGGAATTAATGCTTATAATCCAAAATATCAATATAAATTTATTACAAGTAATCAAACAGAACCTGATGATTTTCCACTTGAAATACCAGTTAGTCTTCTTAAATTAGATGATATGGCTTTACTTTTACAAGCATCTAGTCATAGTCAACTTCCTATTATTGAAAGAACTATTCGACTCGCTAAAATATTTAGTCAAAATAATGAAGAAAGTATTCGTTACAAGAATCATTTAATCGCAAAAGCTCTTCTTGCTATTTTATTTAGTAATCAGACCACTTCTCATAAAAAAAATGAAATATTTACTGTCATAGAAGTATGTCATACGGACGACTTTAATTTCGATACTAGAGTAGCAGGACTTGGTTATACGAGAAGTTTTTCCGAATGTTTTGAAATCGATTCCAATGGAAACTTTGGAGAAAGTGTTTTAATCACAGAATATATTTTAAAACATGTCGATGATACGTTAGAAGAAATGAAAGAACCAGAAATTTATTCCTATTCCATGTTAGATTTTTCGAGAGCTCTTGAATTTACCTTAATTAGTGAAGGATTCCAAAACAATAATAAAGTGTATGATGACGCGATTATGATTAAAGTTCGACTTGCTAGTATTTTAAATACAAAAGTAGGAACCTATTTTGTAAATAATGGGTATGTCACTCCAGAAGATTTTGTAAATCAAGTCATTCAAAAAAATGGTCAAAAAGCTCAAATTATTAATGTCAATCTAGAAGATGTCGACGATGTTTATGCCAAAGTCATTGTGAAAATTTTTTGTCGATTATTATTTGAATATAGTAAATCTTTAAAAGAAAGAGCATCGATGCCGATTCATATGATTTTAGAAGAGGCCCATCGTTACATTCAAGCAGATAATGATACTTTTTTACTCGGGTATAATATCTTTGATCGAATTGCCAAAGAAGGAAGAAAATATGGGGCTATCTTAGGAATTATCTCGCAACGTCCTGTAGAAATCAGTGACACGGTTGTTGCACAAGTATCAAACTTCTTAATTTTTAAAATGACTCACCCAAAAGATTTAAAATACATTGAAGAAATGTTACCCAATATTTCTAGTGATGTCATTGAAAAGCAAAAAACGTTACAACCTGGTACTTGTGTAGCCTTTGGAGGAGCCTTTAAAATTCCAATGATTATCAAATTAGATGCTCCTGATCCACCTCCATATTCTTCAAACTGTGATATTTCTAAGTGTTGGACTAGGCCAAGTGAGTCTCCTATATCTGTAAATAATGTGTCAAGTACTCAATCAATGCCTTCTCAGGAACTACAAAATCCTATTCCACAAGAAAGAACTCCAAGTCCAGTAAATCCTCCAACGCCTATTTCTTAAAATAGACGTTTTTTTTATGAATATTCACCACGAAACGTTGTATCTTTTTTTCTTTTATGATATATTTAATATACCAAATGGTAAACAAAGTTAGCATAAAACCGACTATGGTGATGATTGGGAGTCTAATTATTTTATATGGTGTCGAAAGCTAGTCCATTAAGTGAACTAGAATCCTAAAGTATAAAAAGAGATACCCACCTGCGAGGAAGCGGGATTTTATCACACTTTTATACCGTTTGGTTTTTATTTGGAAGTGATTATTTATGGAAGATAGAATATTAAAATTAATTTCAAAAGAAGATTTTTTAAAAATTCAAAATACAACCATTTTACTTATTGGATTAGGTGGAGTAGGGGGATATATTTTTGAGTGTTTGATTCGTTCTGGATTTAAAAATATTACAGTAATTGATAAAGATACGTTTGAACTATCTAACTTAAATCGCCAAATTTTATCAAATCAAAAAAACTGTGGTTCTAAAAAAGTAGATGTGGCAAAAAATCATGCCGAAGAAATTATCCCTTCTATTCAAATCAATACCTTATTTAAAGAGTTAAAAGAAGAAGAGATTACAGAAGATTTTTTAAAACCCTATGATTATATTATCGATGCTTGTGATACCGTAAGCGTTAAAGTAAAGTTAATAAAAACTTGCTCTAAAATGAAGAAAAAAATGATTTCTTCTATGGGAACTGCGAATCGACTTCGAAGTGATTTATTTGAAATTCTTCCTTTATATAAAACGATGGGAGATCCACTTGCCAAAAAAATAAGAGGAATGCTTAAAGATAACAAGGATGCTTTAAAAACAAAAGTGGTTTGTAGCAAAGAAATTCCTAAAAAGCAAAAAGAACTCGGAACTCTTGCTCATGTACCTATGGCTTCGGCATCCCTTATCGTATCCAATGTACTCAATGATATTTTCAATTCATAAGGAGGGATGGAAAAATATGAAAAAAACAGATTTATTACATCCTACTATGGAAAAATATATCAATACCTTAAAATATGAAAGAAAATTAAGTCAAAATACAGTGTTGTCTTATCAAAATGATTTATTTTCTTACAAAGAGTTTTTAAAAAATAAAGACCCTTTAAAAGCCACAAAAGAAACGATAATTGAATTTATGGAAACTCTAAATCATAAAAGTTCTACTACAAAAGCTCATTATTTTACAGTATTACAAAATTTCTATTTATTTTGTGTGGAAGAAAACTTCATGAGTTATAACCCTTGTGATTTTCTATATGCTCCTAAAATACCAAAAAAATTACCGAATTATCTTACTTATGAAGAAGTAGATCGAATTTTAAATATACCTCTTAAAACGCATTATGACTATCGTACGAAAGCTATGTTAGAGTTACTTTACGCGACAGGAATGCGAGTTTCGGAATTACTATCTTTAAAATTTTCAAATATTAATATGCAAGATGAATTAATAAGAGT
Organism: uncultured Bacilli bacterium; assembly: GCA_947626215.1. GTDB lineage: Bacteria > Bacillota_I > Bacilli_A > RF39 > UBA660 > Ventrenecus. Next base: position 13,562 of record CANQRJ010000016.1, on the reverse strand, counting down.
AGAAGGAAAAGGAAGTAAAGAACGTCTCATTCCTTTTAATGAAACTAGTAAAAAATATTTATCTTTATATTTAGAATCTCACCGAAAATATTTACTAAAACCAGGTAAAAATTATGATGAATTATTTTTAAATAATTTAGGCACGCCAATTACAAGACAAGGATTTTATAAATTACTTAAAAATATATGTATTTCTTGTGGAATTGAAAAAGAAGTAAGTCCTCATGTTTTAAGACATTCTTTTGCCACTCATTTATTAAATAATGGAGCCGATTTAAGAGTGATTCAAGAGCTTTTAGGTCATAGTAGCATTAGTACGACTCAAATCTATACTCATGTATCAAAAGAACATATGAAAGAAGAATACGATTCCACTCAGTTTCGAGAACATCTTGTTTCAAAAGAAAAAGAATGAATTCAAATCCTTCATTCTTTTTTCTTTCATTAACAATTTTTATTGTTATTTCTTTGTTCTTCATTTCTTCTAGAATTATTTTCACGTTTTTGATTATTTCTTTTTGATTCATTACGTTTATTTTCGTTTCTAGAATTTCTTTGTTCATTTCTTTTCATTTTCTTTCCCTCCCAGTAATATTATGGTATAATTTTATTAAAGAATACTGTTTTTTGATTGCCAATCATTGGTATTTTTTAGCAAATAAAGTAGGTGTGTGAAATGCAAAAAAGAGAATATTATCTTTTATATTTAGATGAAGATCAAACGGTAAAAAACTTAAACTTAAATGAACAATTTTTTTATCAAGATATTACAGAGATTGATTTATATACTTTACAATATACTAAGGAAGAATTTTTAAAAAAGTATTTACCAGGAAAGCAAATTAAAGACTTATTTATTGGAAGATTAACCAAAAATCAAGAATATCATTTTTCTTATTATGAATGCTTTTTTATCGATTCTAAAAAGTCTCATACTTCTATGAAAGCCACTGAGTATATGAAAAATTTTGCTTTAGAACGCTTACGAAAAACAAAAGAGCTTGGAAAAATTGAATTAAATACTGAAAATCCTAAATTTATAGAGTATCTTACTTATCTAATAAAACAAATTACATCGAATCAATCATTTATGTTTTCATTCATTCATAATGATAATTTAAAAGATCAAAAATTAAAAGAATATATTTTAAATTATAATGAAAATAAAAGTATTTTTTCTTATATCGCGTATCATTTAAAAGGCTACAAACAATTACGATTTTTCTCTTTACAATATTTAAACATTTTAAATGAAATAAAAGAAAATCAATTTGAAAAAAATTATGTTAGAGATTGTTATTCTTATCAAAGCTCAATCTTTGATTTTACCAGAGATTTTCCAATAACTATTTCAGAAGCAAGTATGATTCAAAGTAAAGATTTCTACCCTAAATATTTAAAAGAGAGAAATGACACCGTCAAAGAAATTAAAAATAGTGCTTTTGATTCCGAAGAAATTGAATATTTCTATCAAATGGGTGGAGTAGAGTATGTATTAAATAATATGGATACTAATCGCTTATACAATTCTACAGAAGAAGATTTATTAAGGCTTGGTCTTTTATCGCCAGAAGATTATTTAAGGCAAAAATTTGGCTCTACTCATAAAAGTAAATTAAAATGAATAAAATGATGTAGGTGATACTATGTCTTTTTTCATGCCTTTTATCATAACCTCTATTGCAGGGCTTTCCACAGTTTTAGGTTCCTTTGTGATTTTCCTTCGCTTAAAAAGAGAATCGATTAACAAATTTATTGTCTTTTGTTTAAGTCTTTCTTTAACTATTATGATAGGAATTTCAATTACTGAATTAATTCCTGATGCATCTTTTGGAATATTAACAGAATTTAAGTTAGCTAAAGGAATCTTTTTTTCAATTCTTGTTTTTTGTATTGGTATTTTTTCTGTTTATTGGATGAATCAAAAAATTGAAAAAAAAGGGAAGGGGAGTCAGTCTTTATATCGACTAGGTATTCTTTCGATGATGGCTTTAATGCTCCATAATTTACCAGAAGGAATTGTGACTTTTTTAAGTAGCTATCAAAATATTACATTAGGATTAAAAATTAGTCTCGCGATTATGTTTCATAATATACCAGAAGGAGTAAGCATAGCCGTCCCTATTTTCTACGCGACTGGATCTAAAAAGAAAGCAATAGTCATGTCTTTATTATCAGGACTTGCTGAGCCTTTAGGAGCTTTATTAGCATTCATTTTTTTAAGAAATTTTATTACTGATGTCATGATTAGCTTTATTCTCATTTTTGTCGCGGGCATTATGATTACCTTAGCGATTCATGAATTATTACCGAAAAGTTTAGAATATCACGAGAATTCTTACATCTTAATAGGGGGTGGAGTAGGGGTTATCCTTCTTTTAATTAATCATTTTGTGTTTTAAGTTCTGTTAAAACGCGTTTTATAACATAATCTTTTTCATTTGGATAAGAAGTATAAAAACGAATTAATTTTATATTTGAATCTTTACATATTTTTTGAACTTTTTTATCTCTTTTTTTTCTTTCCTTTGTATTATGAGAAGAATCATTTAATTCAATTAATAATAATATTTCAAATTGTTCATTAAAAATACCAAAATCAATGTTTCGAAACAATTCAGAACGAAATTTATATTCAGAGTCTTTATGAATAATAGATGCAAGATTAACCTGAGGAACGACCTTATAGTTTCCTAATTTTTCAATTTCCATAAGTTTGTGATAAAATGAAATCTCACTCATGGTCATAAGAGGTTTTTTAGAATAATGAATTTCAAATGTTTGTTTTCCTACCATATTTTCATTTTTTTCTTTAGAAGAAAATACTTGCCATAATCTTACACAAAATGCAATGACCATACAAAATACTAATAAATAAAATAATTCTTGTAACATAATTTTAACTCCTAACATCAATAATTATAACACAAAAAGATCTAGAGTAGGGTACTTAATTATAGATTCAAAACAAGACTTTATGTTTTCTTTCAATAAATGCTAGTTTACATAACGTACATTATGCAATTTTTATATTTTAATGATAAAATGGACTATATATAAGATTATTTATAGATAATAAGAATATTTAGGTTATATTTATATTTCTATAAACCTATTATAAGAATTTTTATTTATCATTTATATAATATATTTTTTATTTCAATTTATTATAAAATTCTTTTTATCTCTTTTTTTAAACGTTTCTAATTTGCATCGAGAAATCAAAAGATGAGTAATTACTCATTTGAATACAAATTTTAATTTGATTTATTTCCCCTCTTTTTTCGATTTTTTAGAATAGGGGACTTTAGACTAAAAAAGGAACTATTAATCAGTAGTTCCTACAATAGATCCACGAGATTCTATTTCCGCGATTTTTTCAAAAATTTCTGCGGCATTCGAATCATCAATTTTCGTATAACCAAGTTCTTTTAAAGCTTGAATTCGAATAGTATTTAATTGTTGAGTTCTTGATAATTTTTCTTCTTTTTGTTTTTCAATTTCTTGAACAAATCTTCTATGAGATTCAGATAACTTACTACGAGACGCTCCCCCATTATTATAAAGGGTGAGGGCAGAGTAAAGTATACCTTCAAATATAAATTGTTTATCTTCATTAAACTTAAATTCTTCTGGATCTGTAAAGCCACAAGCTTTTGACATATAACCAAAAATGTATTTTATTTCTGGAACATTATCCATAGATTGTAACATGTGATACATATAAGTAAATGCGTGAAAATTTTCTTCTTTCTTTTTATCATCTACACTTAATCTTTCTCTTAAAAGATTCACAATATCAGTAAGTAGAGTTTGTGATTCTTTATTTAAACTTTTTAAATCTAAATAAGACTCCCCTCCTCCACTATTTTTTAAATTTTGATTTAAACGATTTTCAACATTCATTAAATAATCGGTGGTTACTTTAATATTATCTAAAGTATTCCCACTTTCTTCTGAAATGTCTAATAATTTAAAGAGTAATATTTTCTTTTCTTTTGGCCATTTATTAATGTCTTCTAGTTCCAAATAATTATAGACCATTTGTCTAGATACTCCTAAATATTTTGCTAGTCTAACCTTTGATATCCCCAATTCTTGCAGTAATTCATTTAACTGATTCATAACTGTTTTCCCTACTCTTTCTACTATTTACATTCTAATTATATCACTATACACTTTTCTGTCAAGTAAAATGTAACATTTTTTCTTTTCTATTGCAATTTTTTTATCTTTTGTTCTAAAAAAGCCTAATCGGATAGATACCATAGCTTTTGATTCTCTTTATAAACTTCTTTAATAACTCCACTTCCAAGACATTCTTCCCCTTTATAGAAGACACAAAACTGTCCTGGAGTCACAGATTTTACTTTTTGAGGGTATTTCACAAGGATTTGACCGTTCTTTAGATATTCTAACTCAATTGGATAGTCTTCTCCCCGATAACGAAATTTTGCCGTACAAGATGCCGGTCTTTCATCAGAAATAAAATTAATATCTTCTAGTAAACATGAATCACTATACAAATATTCATTTTCACCAAACGCTACATAAAGCTCGTTTTTCTTCACACTTTTGCCACATACATAATGACGTTCTTCATTTCCTGATAATCCAACGTTTCTTCTTTGACCAATGGTGTAATTCATAAGTCCATTATGACGACCAATGATTTCTTTTGTTTCGACATTAATAATATTACCAGGATTTGGCTTTAAATAATTTCTAATAAAATCTTGATAATGACGTTCTCCAATAAAACAAATACCGGTAGAATCTTTTTTCTCGGCAACATTGATCTTACTTTTTTTTGCAATTTCTCTTACTTCTTGTTTGGTTAAGTCTCCTACTGGAAACAACACATTTTCAAATTGGCTTTTGGATACTTGGGCCAAGAAATAAGTTTGATCTTTATTTGAATCTTTTCCTCTTAATAAATGACCCTCTTTTAGTCTTGCATAATGACCAGTCGCGATGAAATCGGCACCAAGCTTTAAAGCCTCTTTTTTAAAAGCATCAAATTTAATATATTTATTGCATAACAAATCGGGATTAGGTGTTCTTCCTTTTTTTAATTCTTCTAAAAAATAAGTAAACACAGAATCCCAATATTCTTTTACAAAATCTACACGATGAAGAGGAATTTTTAAGATTTCACATGTTTTTATTGCATCATTATAATCTTGCTCTTGAGGACAAATATATTCATTTAATGTGGGATTTCCTAAGATATCATTATTCATATAGGCGTCCCAATTACGCATGAAAAGTCCTTCTACTTCATAGCCTTGTTCTTTTAATAAGTAGGCACTGACTGCAGAATCTACTCCCCCACTCATTCCTACAATGACTTTTGGCATAAAACATCACCTTTTTCTCTTCTTATTATAACACGTTATGAAACAAGAAGAAAACGAAAAATTGTAATAAGAGGTGTTGCAAAGAAATATAGAAAACTATCAATTAAAAATACGAAAAAAATTAGAATCAACGTTCCTTTTAGCATTTTTACAATATACATGCTTGGATTGGTTTTATAAATGTATTTTCCAATCATTTTACGAGCAATTTCGATACATTTAAAGAAGAAAAAAATTAAAATAAGAAGATATGCGCCTTTGGTTATAAGATAAAAAAGAATGCTAAATAATAGCCCTTTTAATTGAAAACATAATGTAAAACTTCCTATTAAAAAACCAAGACTCATTCCTTCATAAAAAAGAATGGTGCATAAAATAGGAATTCCAATTCCAAAAAAGGAAAAAAACAAAGAAACAACGAGTAAAAAGAAATGAAATAAAGTGTATTCATATGTTTGACTTTCTAAATGATTTGCAAAATAAAGAATGTCGTTTTGAATCCAATTAATATGGGTAATGGATAAAATGAGACCCACGATAAGACCAATAGAAAATAAGATGCCTACAAAGAGTAAAAGATATTTTTTCTTTTTTAAATATTTTTTTAGTTCTCTCATAAAAGATTCACCCATTCAATTCTATTTACAAAATGGCGATTTTATGATAACATTTTAAAAGAAATGAAGGTGTATTATGAATCCGAAAGTAAGAAAAATTATTACCTGGGTGATTTTACTAATTATGGTTTTAGGAATTGTTGCAGGTATTGTAGCCTACATGATATAAATGGTATTAGTAAGAATTACCATTTTTATTTTGCTTTATTTAGCCATACTATTAATGGGTGATAAGGATGAAAAAATGGAATATTTTATTACTTATACTGGTAATTTTAGGAATGCCTATCCCTTGTTATGCCTACTCTAACCGAGTCATACTAGGAGGAGAAAATATTGGAATTCATATAGATACTCCAGGAATTTTAGTCATTGGATTTTATAAAGTAAATGGAAAATACTTAAAAAGTGTTCCGGAAATCCAAATTGGAGACTATATTACGCATGTAAACGATGAGGAAATTAAAAGCATTGAAGAACTTACCCAGGCTATTGAAAATAATATGGAAAACAATTTAATTTTGACATTGAAAAGAAATGATAAAACTTATAAAACGGCTCTTCCTATAGAACAAGTAGATGGAGTTTATAAAACAGGTTTATATGTAAAAGATGGAATCACAGGAATTGGAACTCTTTCTTATATTGATCCTGAGACTAAAATATATGGGGCTTTAGGACACGAAATTGTAGAAGGCACGACAGGAGTAATGGTCGAAGTGAAAAAAGGAAGTATTTATGAAACAAATGTTACAAGTATTCGAAAAAGTTCAAATGGTTCAGCCGGTGAAAAAAATGCCAAATTTTATTACGATCAAGTAAACGGGAATATTTTAGATAATACAAATCATGGTATTTTTGGAGAGTATATCGGAAATATGAACGCGAATACCATTGAAGTCGCAAATCCAGATGAAATTGAACTTGGAAGTGCTTCCATTTATACGGTTTTAAATGGGAATACCAAAAAGGAATACCATATTGAAATTACCAAAATTCAAGAACAAAATGACATTAAAAATTTATCGTTTGTTATCACAGATGAAGAATTAATTCAAAAGGCCGGTGGGATCGTTCAAGGAATGAGTGGTTCCCCTATTGTTCAAAATAATAAAATTATTGGTGCCGTCACTCATGTAGTCGTTGATAATCCGATCACAGGTTATGGAATTTTTATTACAACGATGTTAGAAAATGGTGACAAAATAAAATCTGAGTAGTATTTTACTCAGATTTTTTAGTTAGAGATAACTCTGGAATATCTTCTCCATAGTTCAATAATTCTTGTTCAAGAAGTTCTCTTTCAATATGCTCTTTTTCTTCTGTTTCTTTTCTTAAGGCATCACATACAAATCGGAAATTTTCGATTGTTGTTTTTTGGTCTAAAGAGCTCATTTTATTTAAAACTTCATAGAAAGCGTTTTCTTTTTCTAGTAATTGAACATATTGATTATAAATATGTTTACGATATTCTTCACCTTCACCAAGTCCTGTATAAACTTTACTATTGCTATCCGTATCTACATTTACTTTATAAGAAGCATTTCTATTAGGACAATCAATCGCACCTAAACGGTTCGTAGAAAAAGTTTGAAGTGTATTAAAGTTATCACAGTCAATTACAGTTGAAATAGTATCCATAAATTTTCCAACTAAAACAGTGTAATCTAATACAATAGCATCTTCTCCTGAAACATTAAAGGCAAAATCAGTCGCATAGGAAGGCGCTAGTTGTTTTGCATATAATGTTTCTTTTGTTTTTACATTGTAAATAGCAGGTCCGTTTACTTCTGAATTTAAAACCCAAATTTTTTGATTGTTTGAAAATTCTACAGAAGATAAACCTTCAAATGTTTGGATTTCAGGTTTTCCTAAATTTAAACGAATATGAGTGAAATTTTTCTTATCTTTATTTTCTTCGTCATCACTACCATATACAATAAGTAAATCATTATCAGATGCAGATGCGAGTAACTCTAAATTCGTAACTTTTGCAATCACTTTTTTGGTCGTTGTATCATAGATAATATGATAAGTATAAGGAATTTTTTCAATTAAAACGTTCTTTTTATAACGTACCTTTTTTTCTTCTTTTTCCTCTGATACCGTTTCTTTTTGGCCTTCTATTTGAGCTTTTAATTGTTTCCAAGCTTCTTTAGCCGTAGGAGTAGCCTCTACTTCACGTTTTTCTACTCCATTTTCAATGTAGGTTCTTACCACAACTTCTTTTTCTCCGTTTTTTTCTAAAACGGCAAACTTTCTACTAGCGAAATTATTCATAATGAATAATAACCCCCTTTCAACAAGTAACTATTATACACTAATTTTACATATTGTCAAGTAAAAGTTGGATCTCCACCCTTTATCGTGAAGTGAAAAGTTCCTAAAAAATGTTTCTATAAATTTCTTATAGGTTTCTAAGTATTCACTTACAACATCAAAAAAATTTACCCTTCTTTTACTAATATTTTACTGTATTATTAATATGTTTTTTTACTTAGTGTTATTTTCTAACTCTTGATAAAGTTATTTCTTGAGTATTTTGATTTTCTTCAGTATTTAAAGAAATAGAATCTATAAAATTAGAATGTGTACCATATCCAATATAAGAAGCTTTATGACTAGAATTTGCTAATATATCACGAGTACCATAACTATCAACTGATTGCTCAAAGATTTTTCTCCTTTTCACTGGAGTATACATAGGATGATTAAATTTATTATTTATATAATCGGAATCATATATTTTTACTGCTAGTGGTGATGCCATAAAATTTTCCCTCCTTGTTTCAAAATTTTATCATATTTATATATTTTTTACAAGCCTTCCTAATTTGAGATTAGAAAATGTAGTAAAATATATAATTTAAAGAATGTTGAAAAATGAAGATTGAATTATGATATTAAATATTTAAGAGATTTAAAAAAATTAAATTTAAAATATGGTACTTTTCTGATACATTGTTTATCATTATTTAGAAAATATTTGCAAATGGTACAAAGTATTGTTAAAAAGAAAAAAGAAGAAAAAATCTTCCTTTTTAATATTGTTTTCCAAAATAAATACGATATTTTGTAGGTTTCCCACATATGCTACAAACTCCATCTGTACTTTCCTCTTTTATACAACGGCTTTTAAGTCCTGTTTCTTCTTTTACTTTGTTTTCGCAAGATTCATCTCCACACCAATTGGTTAAAATAAATCCTGGTTTGGTTTGAGAAATGTTTTTAAATTCTTCCCAATCATTCGTATCATAAATCATACTATCTCTTCTTTTTAAAGCTCTTTCATACATGTCTTTTTGAATGACTGGAAGAAGGGATTCAATTTCTTTTGCCGCATCTTTAATAGGAACTTGAATCTTTTCTAATGTATCTCTTCGAACTAATGTTACGGTTTCTTGTTCTAAATCTCTTAAACCTAATTCAACTCGAATAGGAATTCCTTTTACTTCGGCATCGGCAAATTTATAACCAGGTGACTTTGTTGATGTATCCATATCATAAGTGATTTCTTTAGGAAGAAGATGCGCGATTTCATTCAATTTATTTAAAATACTTTCTTCTAATTGAATAGGAATAAAACGAACCATAATAGGTGCAATATTAGGAGGTAAAACAAGTCCATGATTATCACTGTGAGTCATAATTACTCCACCGATCATTCTTGTAGAACAACCCCAACTCGTTTGATAAGGAGTTTGTAAATGGTTTTCTTCATCTAAAAATTCAATACCAAAACATTTGGCAAATCCTTGACCAAAATAATGACTGGTTCCGTTTTGAAGAGCTACTCCATCATACATCATGGCTTCAATCGTATAAGTTTCTTTTGCACCTGCAAATTTTTCTTTTGGAGTCTTTCTTCCTACAATGACAGGAAGAGCAAGTATATTTCTTTGAAAATCTTCATAAACTTTTAACATTTGTAACGTTTCTTTTCTTGCTTCTTCTTCCGTTTTATGCATTGTGTGTCCTTCTTGCCATAAAATTTCACGACTTCTTAGAAAAGGACGAGTCGTTTTTTCCCAACGGACAATCGTACACCACTGATTATATAAAACAGGTAAATCTCGGTAAGACTTAATAATGTTTTTAAAATGCTCACAAAATAAGACTTCACTTGTAGGTCGAATACACAGTTTTTCTTCTAAAGGGGTATTACCACCTTGAGTAACCCAAGCTACTTCTGGAGCAAAGCCACTTACATGTTCTTTTTCAATATTGAGTAAAGACTCAGGGATAAACATAGGCATTTGAACATTTTGATGTCCTAATTTTTTAAATTCTTGATCTAAAATAGACACCATTTTTTCCCAAATAGCATACCCATAAGGACGTATGATCATACTTCCTTTCATACTACTATAACTTACTAAATCGGCTTCACGAACCACATCCGTATACCATGTTGCAAAATCCGTATCTCGATCGGTTATTTTTGTTACCAATTTGGCCATTTTTACACCTCTTCATCCGTTGTTTGAAAATCTTTAATTTCTCCATTTTCTCCTAATATTTTACTTACTTGCTTCGTCGCGTGATCTAACTTTTCTTGACAAAATTTCACCAAATTCATGGCATCAGTGTATTTGGTAATTGCATCCTCCAAAGGAATCGTCCCACTTTCTAAATCTTTAATCATCACTTCTAAATCTTTTAATGCGCTTTCAAATGTTTTTTCTTTCATATTAATTAATCTCCTTTACTTCTACTTTGGCATTGCCTTTAAAAAATGTAATTTCTAATTCATCTTTCACATTGATTTTACTACTATCTGTTACAAATTGTCCATCTTTTTTTACAAAACTATATCCTTTTTCTAAAATACTTAGGGGATTTACTAATTTAAGAGTTTGAATTGTAAATTGTAAATCATGCTCCTTTTTGACTAATATACTTTCAAAATTCTTATGAAGTAATATTTTTAATGTTTCAAAATTTTCTATCTTTTTCTCATACAAAGAAGAAGGATTTTGAAGAATATAGCTAGACTTTAAATGTTCTAAGCTTTTCTTTTTGTTTTCTAAAAATAAATCGATGGATTTTCTTAAATTTTCATGGATTGAATCTAATTTTTGAATTTTGGTTTCATATAAAACAAGTGGATTTTTTAAAACATAAGAAGAACTTAGTTTTTTTAAAGTATTCGCACTTTCACTTAGTTTTCGTTCTAATAATTTCGAAATTTCTAATTCTTTTGTTTTTAAAATAGTTTTGACTTCTTGAATGGTTGGCACGGCCATTTCTGCAGCCCCCGTTGGAGTTGGAGCTCGTTTGTCGGCCACGAAATCAGCAATGGTAACATCCACTTCATGACCTACGGCACTGATAACGGGAATTTTGGAATCAAAGATTGCGCGAGCGACGACTTCTTCATTAAAAGCCCATAAGTCTTCGATGGATCCACCTCCCCTACCGACGATTAAAAGATCTAAATCATAGTCTTGAGCCATCCGAATTTTTTTAGCAATGTCATCTTTCGCCGAGACGCCTTGTACTAAAGCCGGGAAAAGAAGAGTCTTGCAAATAGGAAAACGTCTTCGAATTGTACTTATGATATCTTTAATGGCTGCCCCAGTAGGTGCCGTGACAATTCCAATTTTCATTGGATATTTGGGAATTTCTTTTTTGTATTTAGGATCAAAAAGTCCTTCTTTTTGTAATTTTTGTTTTAATTTTTCAAATTCAATATATAAGTTTCCAAGTCCATCTTGTTCCATTTTATCAATATATATTTGATAATTTCCACCATTCGGGTACACACTGATACGGCCTGTGACTAAAACGTTCATCCCGTCTTCAGGCACGAAAGAAAGAGATTCAGCTGCACTTCTAAACATGATGGCACTGATTTTTGAATCATCGTCCTTTAGGGTTAAATAAAGGTGCCCTGAAGTATGATGTTTAAAATTACTTATTTCTCCTTTTAAATATACTTTTTTTAAAAAAGGAGCATTATCAAACATCATTTTAATCATTTGATTGATTTCGGTAATACTTAAATATTTTTCATTCATAAAGTTTTTCTCCTTTCTAACATTGACGTGATTTTCTCAAAATGATTATCATAAATTTCTAATAATTTTTGTTTTTCTCTAACGTCCATGAATATTCCATGCTCTTTGATGACATTTTCTAAACTTACTTTTAAAAATTCTGGAGTGAGAATACTAAATTGTCTTTCAAGTTCTTTTTTAAAATAAGGAGAACTCAACCAGTAAAACTCCATAAAGTCCTCATAGATACTTACATCTTTCATCGTGGCTCGCATCGAATTATGACGCATTTCATAGTTTTTATCTAAACTTAAATCCATATCATATAAAGGAGTTAATACGGCATGCGTAGGACTCACAAGTAACTCCCAATTCCCGGCATGAAAATCACGATTTAAAGTTAAAAAAGAAAAAATATAACGTTCGGTAAGTCCTCTTAGTATTCCAAAAAGAATATATCTTTTGTTTGAATAATCATTAAAATAATCTTCTAAAGCTTCCCATATAAACTCTAATGAAGAAATTTCTCCTTGGTAATCGTTTAGCATACTATTTAAATCTTTTTCGTTTTTTTGATCCCTTTTATTTAATAATTTTTCTTGATATGTTCTTATAATATATTCTCCTGTTACGATGTCGTATCCACTTGCTAAATAACTTTCTGATACAAGCCCATACACATTTTTCCCACATTTCACGATTTTAGATTGAATAGATGGAATACTCACATTTCTCGCTAGTTCTTCCATCCATAATTCGATATAAAAAGAAGAATCTAATCCATTTTTTTTGGAAATTTTTAAAAACCAATTTTTTTCTTCAATTCCTCTTATCCAATAACCATTATAAAAGGGACCACATAAATTGTTAGGAACTACAATATGATTTTTTAAAGCTTTTTGCCAATTTGGAATTACATGGTCTAATAAAACGATGCCATTTTCTTGTTCCATTTTAAGACTCTTTCATATATTTATCTAACGCGGCATTGATCATTTTAGCAAGTTCTTCATCCGTATAGTTTTTAGCAAGTTCTACAGCCTCATTTATAACCACAATCGGAGGAGTATTCATATATTTTAATTCATAAAAAGCCATTCTAAGAATTGCCGCGCCTGTTTTATCGATGCGGGTAATATCCCAATTTTTTAAATAATGATTGGCAAGCTCATTTAATTCGTTTTCTTTTTCTGCGACTCCATATAATAAATCTTTTACAAATTCATTTTCAATTTCACAATTTTCTTTTCTAATTTTTTCAACATCATAAGGAATTTTATTTTCCTTACAAATATCAATTTGATATAAACAAGTCATTACGATTTTTCTTGCATCGCTTCTTTTTAACATACAATTCACTTCCCATTAACATTATTTTATCAAAAAAAAGATAGAAAAAATAGTCTTTCTTCTTCTTTTTAATTGTTTTCTTGTAACTATTCAGACATAAAAAGATAGAAAAAGTAAAAACTATCTTTTTTTCATGTGAATAAGTAAAGAAATTTGCAAGAGTTATCCACAAAATGAAGGAAACCACTTGACATATAATTTATTTATGAGAAACTAAAGACAATAAAGGAAGATTA
>CANQRJ010000015.1 GCA_947626215.1 uncultured Bacilli bacterium | reverse complement strand
TTTCTCTTGTCTTTTCTTTCTCAATTAATTTCCAAATTTCTTCATTTTTCTGTATCATTTAATCTACAAATCTACAAATTCGAAATCCTTTATCACTACTATTGGCCCCACTTGAATGTCCAAAAGCAAATATACCAGTTAAATATCCATCATAATATCTTACTCCTCTAGCAAACCATGGGTTATTAGAATTTAAAAACACTGCACTATCATTATACCAACTACTTTTTGCTCTTCGATCACTTCCCATATATTCTTCATAAAAAGGTCCTAACTCTTTTGTCGCATCTCCTAAGTGACCACGGTTAAAAGTAGATATATATCCATTGTCGTAATCATATAAATCATAATACTTGCTAGATGGCCAAGGTAATCCATCTGTTTTTTCTTCAGATGAATTAGAATAAGGACCATTAAAACCAGAATTTGTGGTTGAGTTTATTCCAGTTGTTGGATTATCATTTGTTGCACTTGACTTCATTACACCCATGACATATTCAATCGCGCCACCAGACATATCATAAACGCCATAGTAATTTCCTGTGGTGCTAGTTAATATACTATTTTCATTATTATAATTTAAAGTATAGGTTCCATCTGAATTAGGTGAAACACTTTCATATTTGTTACATTCATCACTTGTACCAGTATTTCCACAAGAAGGTTCAAAATTAGAGACAAATCCCGTAATATAATTGCTATTATTATTATATCTTTTTACTTCTTTGATGCCATATACACTATGAGCTAAATAAGCGATAGCTCCCCATTCCATATTTTTCATCATGTGACTTTCTAAATCTCTTTTATAATTGTAACTTGTATAAAAAGCATTCGCGACGCCTATTCCTCTCCAACTATAGACATTCGGTTTAATAATGACTTTTTCTGAATTTTTTTCATTTTTTTGAGCTTCATTTGTATTTGTGGCTCCTTCATATCCTGTTTCAAATTTTCCAACCCAAAAGCCATTCGTATTAAAACTTGCAAAAGCAGGATGACTTAGCCAACTTCCAACAGTTGTTCCTTCTTGTCTAATGGTATTTTTATCTTCGAAAACAATTTGAATTTCTTGTGTACGGCTTTCTAAAGATCCACTATTTAAACCTGTATAATCCCCTGTATCCCATATTTGATAACGATATCTTGGAATCCAGACAAAATAGCTTTCAATATTTCCTTCAGGTATGACTTCCCCATTTTTATACTCTTTTGTTTGATCTTTAAGTATGACTGCATTAGCCCATTGTTTATTTGCATAATTATACCATTCCTTAGTAATATCTGCTTTATGAACTATTCCATTGTTTTCAAAGGTGATCGGTATCATTTCCTTATCTAATATAGGGTCCGTTCCATTCAAATTTTTTTCAAAATAACCTTTACTAAAACTTAATGTACACGATATCTTGGTATTTTTTAAATTTTTTATTTTAGCACTCCATGTTTCATTATTCCAATAAATCTCTGTCCCATTTATGCAACCACTATTTTTAGAATCAAATACGTATCCTTCATTTTCTTTTAGAGCCGTAGAACTTTTTACGCCATCTACTACATATGCAAAGGTAACTTCTGAATCATTTGTATCATTTATATAATGAATTTCTTTTTGTTTTAAAGTGAAACCTACAATTAAGAAAAGAATAAAACTTAAAAATATTACACTAATAATTTTTTTCTTTTTCATATAATAGTTCCTTCTTTCTTTTTATGGAGTTAATACCACACGAAAAGTTTCCCACACACGCACTTCTGGAGCTTTAGGTTCAAAAGAAGTGATACCAGATTCTGTTCCACCATTCCATGCACTTCCACGAGTAAACCATGGACTAAGATGATAAACAAAAGCTGTATGATCTGCATAATGATTATTTATAGTTCTAGATGGTCCATATGTATTGTCTGCTTTTTTAAATTGTACAGAATAAAACGGTCCAAATTCTTTTGTTGCATCTCCTAATATTCCTCTTTGGAAATTCCATTCATTCGTGCCATAATCATACAAATCATAATATTTACTACTAGGCCATGGCAATCCATTCGTTTCTTTCCCCTGTAGCATTAGAATAAGGACCATTAAATTCTGAATTTAACGAAGCATCTTTGCCCGCAGTGGGTGTTGAATTGGTAGGACTAGATTGCATGATTCCCATAACATACTCCCACGCACCACCAGACATATCATAAACGCCTGAATAATTACCCGTAGTACTAGCAATTTGACTAGAAGAATTATTATAATTCCAAGCATTCACCCCATCTTGAAAAGGAGCAACATTTTCAAACCGACTACAATTTTCTTCTATACCAGTATAACCACAAGTAGTTTCATAATTAGCAGCAAAACCTGTGATACAATTACTATTATTATTCATTCTTATTTCTTTACATGTCCCGTCATCACATACTCCATAAATCGATTCAGACAAATAAGTAATAGCTCCCCATTCCGTATTTTTTATCATATGAGAATCTAACTCACGTTGATAATCATAAGAAGTATAAAAAGCATTAGCTACATGAAATTTTCTCCAACTATATACATTTGGTTTAACAATTAACATTTGAGCATTTCTTTCATCCACTTCCGATTGTGATTTCTCTTGAGCACCTTTATATCCACTTTCAAATTTTCCTACCCACATTCCATTACTATTAAATGAAGTAAATGCAGGATGAGTAAGCCAATTATTCTTTGTATTTCCTTTACTTGGATTTACATCATTAGTTTCAAATGTAATATTGATTGGATTTGCTAAACTATCTATTTCACTCACATTTGTTGCTTGAAAACTTTTTGCGATTCCAGAATAACTGTCAAGATTTTCAGAAAATAATTGATAACGATATCTTGGTATCCATACAAAGTAAGATTCAATATTATCTTCTGGTATGACTTCATTTGATTGATATTCTTTTTTTGTAAAATCTACATATTTAAGTAAACCTTTACTATTCGTTATTTTAAAATTTTCATTGGATATTTCATTTATTTCTTCTTCACTAATAGCTCGATTAAATATGGCCGCCTGTTTTACATTAATATTAGCGCTTATCTCGGGTCTTCCATCCACAGAGATATTACTTCCTATAGCAAACGATGCAGTAGAAGGAGTAATATTACCTGAAACAACTCTTTCTACCTGTTGTTTTTTTCCATTAATATACATTACAATTCTTTCGCCATTATAAGTCACAACAACAGTATAATATTGATCAAGAACTACTTTTTCGTCCGAAGGAACTGGCGTTTCATAGTCACTATGACCAACTATAAAAAAATTGCCACCATGAATATGATTATCTTTTAACATAGTAAGTCCTCCACCGGCGCCTTCCCAGTTTCCTAATAAATCTTGATATCCTGTATCATTATATTGATTAAATTTAACGGTTAATGCCAATGTAATTTGATCTTTAAAATCATAGTTTGCAAGTCCTAAATTCACATAATCGTCTGCTCCATCTAAATGAAGAGAATCTTCTTCTAGTATAGGATCACTGTTTATTTTGCCATTTGCTTTTAATAACTCATAACTATTTTCTTTTAATATCACACTGTTTGCCCATTTCTTCTCTTCATATTTATACCAAGGATTATCTTTATTCGTTAAATCTGCTTTATGTACTATTCCATTCTCTTCTATTGTGATTGGAGTTAATTTTCCATTTCCTAAATCTGGTACGGCTCCATTTAATATACTTTCTTCGTATCCATCTATAAATTTTAAGTGACATTTGGTTGGACTTTCTTTGATATTTTTTATACTTGCTTCCCAACTATGGGCATTCCAAGATATATTTGTTCCATTTTCACAATAACTATGATAAGAATCAAATATTTTTCCACTTTCTTTTGTTGGTACTTCTTTTACTAAAACATCATTAATATAAAAATTAAAAGAAATATCTCCTTTACTTTGAACGACTCCATTAATGATATCAAATTCATCATTCGTTTCAAAGATAGCAAATGTTCTATATAGAACTACTCCTCCAACAAGTAAGATACAAGCTATAGTAAATAAAATAATTCCTATTTTTTTATTATTTTTTTCTTTAAATCGTTTAAGTTCCATTTAAACTTCCTCCGTTTTTAGTATGATACTTTCGTTTTGCTTTCATCCACTTGTTTGTTGAATATATCCTGCATATCATATATATTATAGCAATCTATGTGTTGAAAATCAACTGCTCAAAAGAAATTTCTTCATTTAAAATGAGAAAATCTAAGTGGTGATGAAATGAATTTAGATAGAATTCGATTTATGCGAGAATATTATGATTATTCACAAGCTTATATTGCTTTACAATTACAAGTAAAACGAGGTACTTATGCGGCATGGGAATGTGGAAGTGACATGATTTCCATTCCTAAATTAGTTTGTTTAGCAAACCTTTATTCAGTGCGAATTGATTATTTACTTAGTTTAACAAATGAAAAGCATTGTGAGACAAAAAACAATTTTGATTCAAAAATTGTAGGAAAAAGAATGAAAGAAATAAGAATGGAAAATCATTTATCTTTAAGACAAATGGCAACCTTTTTAAATGTTAATTACTCCACTCTTTCTAAAAATGAAAATGGTATTTCTTTTCCTACTACTTATACCATTTATGAATATGCAAAAAAGTTTCATTATTCTATGGATTGGATTACAGGAAGAAGTGATGCAAAAAAAATACTTGAGACAATCAAGTAATTTTTTCTTTTGGTTTACATTTACCACATTTACTACATCCATTACATATAGGCTTACTTCCACAAGTTTGACACTTTTCATTAAAATAAGGTTTGTAAAGTTCATCCTCTTTTAATTCATTATTAAATTCATCATATAGTTTAAAATAAATTTTTTTACCTTCAAAATTGACACCGGATTTATATGCCATTTTAGCTTGTAATTCCTTACTTTTTAAAATATAGTTTTTGCCGTCTTTCACAAAATTTGTTCCTGTTTCTATAAAACAAAATTTTACATTATAATTTACACATTCTTTTTGTAAATTTTGTACCCATTCAAAATGACAAGGCCTTGCTCCATCGTAGTTTTCTCCACCTACAATGACTTGCTCTATTTCTCCTTTTTCTAAGTACTTTTGAATAGAAATTGGGCCAATAAAAGGAGCACACATGATCCCTTTATGTTTTGCGGGAATGGATAAAAGAATTGGAATTCTTTCATCCGCTCTTTTTTGATTTTCACAAGTCACATTTAAAAATACATTTTCATACCCATTTTCCCAATCTTTTGGAAGGCAATTTAAAACTCTATCTGCTCTTTTTGTAAGTAAAAAGAAAATCACATCTTTTCTTTTTCTTATGATATCCCATGCTTCCTCACGCCAAGAATCTGCATCACTTAAAAAGAAATCAGAAGACATACAGACTCTTATTTGTTCTCCACTTTTTATTTTATATGAACCATCACGATTTTTCTTTAAAGGATAATTCATATCTTTCGTCTTATAAATGATAGAACCATCTTTGTTGCCATGAATTTTATCTAAAAAATACATATAACAATGAGCGCACCCTTCACTTATTTTATTACACCCATGCCATGGACTCCAAATATCATGCATTTTATATCGCCTTAAATATCATAATGTATTTATTTTCATTTTTTTTATAAATTGCTATTGGTTCTTTATTTTTGGTTAAAAATATGGTTTCTTCATTTGTTGTTAATTTTATTGAATTTCCATTTTGTACTTTCTTTACTTCTTCTTCATTTATTTCTATAGAAGGAAATGAGAATAAATCTTTTAATTGTTTTAAAGATGTATTTTTAGTTACTTTTTCTAAAGGAATACAATCTTGTAACATTACATTTCCTTGTTTTGTCCTTATTAAATCTGTCATGGTTCCAACGGTTTTCATTTGATATGCTAAATCTCTTATTAGACTTCTAATATATGTTCCTTTAGAAACATTTGCTTCAAAAATAATTGTATCCTTTTTTATTTCTAAAATTTTTAAAGAAAAAATTTCAACTTCTTTTTTTGGTAACTCTACTTTTATATTTTTTCTAGCATATTCATATAATTTTTTTCCTTTTACTTTGATTGCAGAAAAAGATGGAACTTCTTGATTATATTTTTTAGGAAAATTTTGAAAAGCCATTCTAATTTTTTCTTCAGAAATATTGAATTCTTCAGTTTTTATTATATTTCCTGTAATATCTAAGGTATCTGTTTCTATTCCAAGTTTCATAGTTGCAATATATGTTTTAGAAGTATTCGTTAATAAATTTACAAGTTTTGTATATTTTCCTAAACAAACGATTAATACTCCTTTAGCAATAGGATCTAATGTTCCTGTATGTCCTACTTTTTTTGTATTAAATATTTTAGAAATTTGATTTACCACATCTCTACTCGTCCAATTTTTTGGTTTTTCTATAAATATAACACCGTCTTGCATAAACCCTCCTTTTTAAATTATTTATATTATAACTTTCTCTACTATAACATTCAAGTATTTATTTTAAATAAAAAAAACAGATTTTACTGTTCTTTTTCATGAATTTCATTTAAAATATGTTCTATTTTATTTCCATATTCAATCGATTCATCATATATAAATTTTAATTTTGGAGTTTGTCTTAAATCCATTTTTTCGGCAACAAATTTACGAATAAAGGTGGATGACTCTTCCATCTCTTTTTCTAATTCTTTTTTATCTTTTTCTAAAATACTCGTAAAATAAATTTTTGCATAAGATAAGTCATGAGAAATATCGGCTCCCGTAATTGTAATCGTCTTTAAAAATTCATCATTTGTTTCTAATAATAAGGTTTCCGAAATTGTTCGAACTAATTCGGCGTTGATTCTTTGAAATTTAATCTCGCTCATCTTTTTATTTCTACCATTTCATAATTAGAAATGGTATCTCCTTCTTTGATATCACTAAAGTTTTCTAGAGTAATTCCACATTCAAAACCTTTTTTCACTTCTTTTGCTTGATCTTTTTCTCTTTGAATGGATGCAATTTTTCCATCGTATAGGATGACCCCATCTCGAATTACTCTTGCACTAGCTCCACTTTTCATGATGCCATCTGTTACATAACAACCGGCAATTTTTCCCACTTTAGAGAAAGTAAAGATTTTACGAATTTCGGCACTTCCTAATGTTTTTTCTTCATATTCTGGTTCTAATAAACCTTTCATAGCCATTTCCATTTCTTCAATTACTTTGTAAATGATCGTATAAAGACGAATGTCTACTCCATATTCTTTTGCGACTTCTTTTGTAATAGAAGATGGCATGACATTAAATCCAATTACAATGGCATTTGATGCATTGGCAAGTACGACATCACTTTCGGTAATGGTTCCGATTCCACTTCTTATGACATTTACTTTGACACCTTCTACATCGATTTTTTCTAAAGCATTTCGAACGGCCTCTTCACTACCACGAACATCGGCTTTTAAGACAACATTGATTTCTTTTTGTCCTGATTGAATACTTGCAAATAAATCATCTAAAGAAACGACTTCTTTTTTATTTTTGACCATTTTTGATGCATCTAATCTTTTTGATGCAATTTCTTTGGCCTCACTTTCTGTTTCAAAAGCCATGAATTTATCTCCGGCACTAGGAGAACCTTGGATTCCGGTGACTTCAACTGGTGTGGATGGACCGGCCTCTACAATCGATACTCCTAAATCATTTTTCATGGTTCTTATTTTCCCAAAAGAAGTTCCTACTACAACAGGGTCTCCTAAACGAAGAGTTCCATTTTGAATTAATAAGGATGCGACTCCTCCAATATTTTTATCCATTTTGGATTCAATTACAGTACCCATGGCATATCGATTTGGATTTGCTTTATAGCCATTTACTTCACTAATGGTTTGAATGGTCTCAAGAAGTAAATCGACTCCTTCTCCTGTATGAGCAGAAATTTTTACAAATGGAATGTCGCCACCCCAGGCTTCTGGATTTACACCAAGGTTTGCCATTTCTTCCATAATTCTTTCTACATTTGTATTTGGTTTATCAATTTTATTAATAGCTACAATAATTGGAACCTTCGCACTTCTTGCATGATCAATTGCCTCTTTTGTTTGTGGCATGACTCCATCATCTGCGGCTACAATGATAATTACGATATCAGTGACACTTGCTCCTCTTGCTCTCATCTCTGTAAAAGCTGCATGACCTGGCGTATCAATAAACGTAATTTTTTGTCCATTATGTTCTACTTGGTAAGCTCCAATATGTTGAGTAATTCCACCAAATTCACTATCAACTACTTTACTATGACGTATATAATCTAAGAGAGTGGTTTTGCCATGGTCTACATGACCCATAATGGTCACGACGGCAGGACGTAAAACTAAATCACTTTCTTTATCATTTACTTCATATTCTTCAAAATTTGTAACGTCTTGTGTTTCTTCTTTCTTTAAGGTTTTCCCATAATCTAAAGTTATAATCTCGGCATTGTCAAAATCAATTGGTTCATTTAAAGACACCATTAATCCAAGACCCATTAATTTTTTTATGATATCAGTTCCACTGATATTTAATTCTTGGGCTAAATCAGAAACTGTCATTCCATTATGGTATAAAATTACATCTTCTTGTACTTGATTCGTCATGAGTTTTTCTTTATGTTTGTACATTTCTTTTCTTTTATTCATGTATTCGTTTTTGCTATTTTCTAACTCACTACGTTTTTTTAATTTTTGTTTTTTGGTTTCTGGATTCATCGTATGAACATTCGTTGATGCGACAAGCTCTTCTACGACTTCATCCATCGAATCTTCTTCTTCATAGGTAGAATCACTTTCTGTACTAATTAAATTTGTGGCAAAATCTAGATTAATGACATCATCATCTGATAATACATCATCGGCATGTTTTACTTCAATTCCAAGAATTTCGCATTTTTTTAAAATCTCTGCGACACTTAATCCAACACTACTAGCATATTCTTTGACTGTCATATGAACACATCCTTTCTATTTATTTAATAAATTCATTAATTCTTCATAAATACTTTCAGGAACACTCACTTCTAAAGCTCTGTCTAACGCTTTATTTTTTTTTGCTTTTTGAATCACTTCTTCATCTAGTTTTAAATAAGCTCCTTTGCCATTTTTCTTACCTGTAGGATCTATTTCTACATTTCCTAGAGGGGTTCTTACTACTCGTATGAGTTCTTTTTTTTCAAATTTTTCTTTGGTTACTACACAAGTCCTCATAGGTATTTTACGCGTTTTCATGATGATTTATTTCCTTCTTCATTGATTTGAGCTAAAGATTTTACTTCAATTTTATATTTTGTAAGACGACTAGCAAGTTTAATGTTACTTCCTTTTTTACCAATTGCTAAAGATAAATTTTCGTCTGTTACAATAGCAAGAGCCTCTTTTTTTACTGGATCTAGAATATTTACGGTTACATTTTTTGCAGGTGATAAAGCATTTTGAATAAATTCTTCTTTATTTTCTGAATATTTTACTAAATCTACTTTTTCGCCATTTAATTCTTTTAAAATATTCGCAATTCTCGTTCCGTTTGCTCCAATACAAGCGCCGATAGGATCTACATTAGGATTATTTGAGAATACGGCTACTTTACTACGAACTCCAGGATCACGAACTACGGCATATAATTCAATGGTTCCATCTACAAGTTCTGGAATTTCTGTTTCAAATAAACGTTTTACAAATCCGTAATGTTTACGAGAACATAATATGAATGGTCCTTTTGGGGTTTCTTCTACTTTGGTAATATATACTCGAATGCTTGAACCCATTTTTACAGTTTCTCCAGGAATCATTTCTGATTTTGGTAAGATACCTCTTGAACGCCCTAAGTCCACATAATAATTTTTTTGATCTTCCATGGCAAGTAGGCCCATCATCATCTCGCCTTCTTTATCAGAAAATTCTTCTAGTATTTGAGCACGTTCTGCCTCTCGTATTTTTTGAGTTAATACTTGTTTTGCAATTCCCGCGGCAACACGTCCAAAATCTTTTGGAGTCACTTCTTCTTCTATGGTGTCGCCAATTTGAATGGTTGGGTCTTTTTCTCTTGCCTCTTCTAATAGAATTTGAGCATCTGGATTAATCTCTGGTGGAATACGTACTACATTTCCTTCTTCATCCACTGTCTCTGTTCCATCATCAAAATCATCTACTACGACATAATAAGAAATAACTTTAATGTCTCCGGTTTCTCTATTGATTCTTACTAAAACATTCGTCTTGCTCCCAAAATTTTTTTTGTAAGCGGCCGCTAAAGCTTGTTCCATTGCATCTAACACAAAATCTTTACTTACATTTTTTTCTTCTGTAATGTGATTTAGTGCTTTCATAAATTCTTTACTGTTCATCATTTATTCCTCTTTCCTTACTTGATATATCTAAGATGTATGATTCTTCAAATAAATCTAATTCATCTATAATTGGATTAATTAGGTTTGTTGCATTTACAATTGTTTCCATATCGATTCCATTTACTCGATCTAAAACAATGTTTAAAGAAAAGGTATTTCCTTCCTTTACATATTCTATCGAATCTACCACAATGTTTAAATCTGCAAGGGGTTTTTCAATTCGATTTTTAATGATTTCTAATTTTTCCATAACTCACCCTTTCATGAATAAAAGTGGGAGTTTTCTGCCCACTTAAATCTGATAACTGTATTATAACAACTTTTTTTTTATTTGTAAAACAAAACCGTTCAAAAAACTGCGATTCTTTCTAGTATTTCTAAGGTTTTTATGATACTATTTCTTTAGGTGAAGACTATGTGGAAAAAAATTTTATCTTTTTTTATTTCTTTTTTGTTGTTTTTAAGTGCTTTTATGTTTACGTGTTCCTTTGTTATTAAAGCTCATTTTGATGAAAGGACGTTTGTTCAAAATATACGGGAAACAGACCTTTCTAAAATTATAAAAGAAGAAGAACAAAAGGAAGATTCCATTGTGAGCGATGTAAAAGCTTTTCTTTTATTTGTCGGGATTCCATCTAATACGATTGATGAAGTGATGAATAGTGATGCGACCAAAAGTTTTATCGGAAAATATGCTTATGATGTTTTAGAATATTTCGTTTATCAAAAAGAAGAAACAGTCATTCAAACAGAAGATTTAACGAATTTGGTTCTTGATAATTTTTTCATTATTGATCAAGTTCTAAAAGACAACAATCAAAATTTTTTAGATGAACATAAAGATCATATTATTCAATTCGTTCAAAATCACACTGATGAAGTGATGAAGTTTTTCCCTACAGCAAGTGATTTATTAAAAGATGTAGAAAAAAAAGATTTTCTTCTTTATAAAAATATTTCTTTCGATGATTTTACTCGTTTTATTCAGTTTATTACAAGTAATGTTTTTCTTACCGGTTGTGTTTTAGCATTTGTCTTCTTTTCTTTTTTAATTTTCATCCTTCACTTTAAAAGTAAAAAATATATTGGTATTTTTAAGGTTCTTTCTATTATCTTTGGAGGTGTATTGGTACTTCTAGAAATTCTTTTGGAAACCATCATAAAACCTATGATTATAAAAGATTCTACTCTCTTTATTTTAGAAAACTTTATTACTTCAACCTGTGAATCAATTTGGTTCTTTATTTTTATTTCTTTCTTCTTATTTCTTGTATTTTTCTTTTTACAAAAAATAGTCAACAAGATTCAACTTAAAAATGCGTGATTCTATCAAAAAAACTCATTATTTTAATGTTCCATTATATACTCTTTTGGTATCACTGATACTTATAAAGGCATCTGGGTCTATTTTATGAATTAAACATTCTATTTTTTTAATACTTTTGGTATTTACTTCAATAAAAATCATAATTTTAGAATCACTTTTAAAGCCACTTTCAATGTGTAAAATATTAAAACTGTAACCTCTCATTTTTAAAGAATTTAACAGTTCTTTTTTATCTTCATCGATTATAATTTGAATGCCGACGACTCCTTTAATAAATTGTTTAGAAAGTAAACTTCCAATTAATGTTCCTGTCGCGTATCCTAAAGAATAAGAAATTGGAATCCATAGGCTATGAATTGAAATGGTCAATGCCTCTCTTGCTACGATAAACCAAATCATGATTTCTAAAAAAGCAAGAATAGAACCTACTCCTATTTTCCCTTTCATTAATATATTTTGACGAAAGGTTGCAATCGTCACATCTAATATTCTTGCAAAAAAAATTTTGACACAGATAAAAAACATTTCCATAGTATCCCTCTAAATTAGTTTGAATTAATTTTTTTATTTCATACAAATTTCATAAAGAAAATTAAAAATCATATATTATTATAAAAAGGAGGTTATTTATGTTTCCTCCCAATATAGATCCTCAAACGTATGCTCTTTCTGCTACTTTAGTCGGTGCGGTGATATCCCCAGAATTTACGGCTAATGAAGCAAATACCATTGGCAATTGGCTTGTTTTAGTTGGAGATTACCTCCTTGCTTATGCCGGACAAATTGCTTTGATTGAAGGCCGAAGACAAATGAATGAACAAAATACAAGTACTCAAATGAACCAGGATCAAATGAATTTTATTATTAATGCGTTAAAAAAGATGGAATGCGAAGTAGAAAATTTAAAAAAGAAGTGTTCATAATTCATCTAAAACACTTCGAATACTTTCTTCGTCTTTATAAGATATGATGGTCTTTAAATTCACGTTTTCAAGACTTTTATAGATATTTTTTTCTAAGAATGGATTGGTTTTATGAAGTTCTTTAATTAATTTTTTTATTTCACTTCGTTTACTTTCTAATTTTTTTTCTACAAATTTACAAGCACAGTTTAAAAAAGTTAATTGGTTTGTTTTAGCCCAAGAAATAATACTTTCTTCTCTTACAAAATAAAGAGGTCTTATTAGTTTTATGGGTGAAAAATTTTTACTTTCTAAAATAGGCATCATGGTTTTAAATTCTCCACTGTAAAAGATAGACATAAGAGTTGTTTCTATTACATCGTCAAAGTGATGAGCTAAAGCAATTTTATTACAACCTAATTTTTTAGCATAATCATATAAGTAACCACGACGCATTCTAGCACATAAGTAACAAGGATGCTTTTCATTTAATTTATTTGCGATCATGAAAACATCGGTATCAAAAATTTCTAATGGAATATTTAATTTTTTGGCATTTTCTTCAATTTGTTTTATGTTTTCTTTTTTATAACCAGGATTCATACAGATAAACTTTAATTCAAAATGATGTATTCCGTGTTTTTGAATTTCTTGCATACATTTTGCAAGTAAAAAAGAATCTTTGCCACCTGATATACAAACGGCGATTCGATCATTTTCTTCTAATAAATGAAATTTGTTTATGGAATCAATGAACCCTTTCCAAATTGTTTTTCGATATTTTTTTATAATGCTTTTTTCGATTTCTTTTACATCCATATTAGTTCCTTCTGTTCTCACTAATTAATATTATTTCTTCCGAAAGTTGTTTCATTCTTTCCATAATTCTTCTTGCTTTTAATTTATCTTTTTCTTTTCCTTGTAAATGTGTTTCTAATTCTTCTAAGTTTAAATTGGATGTAAAAAAGGTAGGAAGATGATGATTCATTCTATTTTGTAATATGGTGGCTAAGACTTCATCTCTAC
This sequence comes from uncultured Bacilli bacterium, assembly GCA_947626215.1. GTDB lineage: Bacteria > Bacillota_I > Bacilli_A > RF39 > UBA660 > Ventrenecus. The sequence goes on along the minus strand of CANQRJ010000015.1, from coordinate 5,163 downwards.
TCCACTCGCTTACTTTTTCGGCTCCGATGTCATCAATACATAAGATATCTACTGTTTCTAAATATCTCATTTGATATTCATAGGTATCCCAATCTTTTAAATCGATTAAAGCTTCTGGAAAATAAATGAGTTTGGTTCGAACATTTTTCTTTTCTTCTAATTCATTTAATAAGGCACTGATTAAAAATGTTTTTCCAGAGCCAAAACTTCCACATAGATAAAGGCCTTTTTGAGGTTTTGAAAAATCAAAATTTTCATAAAATTGATCTAACCATTTTATCACTTTTACACGATTTTTATCACTTACATCAATATCTTTCATTCGAGCTTGTTTATTTTTTTCTGCATCACTTCTTCTTGCTATGTTTTCCTTTTTTTTGTATTTACATGGTTCATAAGTAAACAAAAGCATTCCTTCTTCTTTTTTGGGCATCGAAACATGTCCAAGGTATGAATTTTTGCATTCAAAAAGTCCTTTACACTTTTCACAGTGTGAAAGTTCTTCTATGGTAGTTTCTAATTTACTTGTTTTTTTCATTCCTTCTTCTTTTGTAAGTTCTAAGGATTTTACTAATTTTTGAAATTTTTCATTTTGACAAGCTTCAAGATAATTTTTTTCTAGTTGTTCCCTTTTTTCTTCTCCTTTACATATTTTTTGCATTTTTCCACCTCTAATCTTTATATTTGTTTAACATGCTTTCTAGTTCAAGACTTTCCTCTTCTGTCATCGTTTCTTTTTCAATTTTTTCATTAAACCAAACAGGTACTTCATTTGAAATAGGTTTTGCACTTACTTTATTTACCTTGTTTGTATATTTTTTGTGTTCTTTTTCGGCAAGAGCCATTGCATCTTTTGCCGTTTCTACTCCACATCGTTTCCAATGTCCGGCGATGGTTTCAATAAAGGCATTTGTTAGTTTATTATTATTCTTTTTTAAACAATAATCCACTAATACATTTACTACGGCAGGCTTTAATTCCATATCTACTAATAAATATTCTAATAGTCTTAATTCTCTTTCGGGAGGACTTCCTGTTTTATATTTACTTTTCAAAAAATCATATGGAGTTGTGTTTTCAAATACTTCAATTATTTTTCCTTTTTTCGAGTTATCACCGGCAGGATTTTTTAAATATTCTGGTTGAGAACGATAAATTAATGTTGGAAGTTTTCCTTGGTTGTTGTATTGATAATATTTTCTTGTTTGCATCCGTAGTTGTTCCTTGTCAATCGCTCCTTTTTCATTAATACAAAGCCTTATGATTTCACACATTTTTAAGGTATCAAGGTTGTAGGCAAAAGACAAATTATTAATTAATGATCTCATTCTTTTTGGAAGAGTTTTTTCGGTTACAAGTCCCTTTGGTAAACTAGAAAGAAGTAAATCAAAATCTACTTGATCTTGCATATTTAGGGGCATGGTGGTTTTTCCAATTGCTTCAAAAGTGACAGAGTCATTGCTACACTTAAATACTTCATCAAAAGAAGAAGTAATTTCTTCATAATCTTTTAAAGAAAAATTCACACATGCATATTCTTGTTTTAATAATTCGTATTCTCTTGCTCCAATGTTATTATACAAAACGACACTGAATATCGGATTTGCAAAAAATTCTTTTGGAGACATTGGAGAATATAATTCATAGACATAATTATTAGGTTCTTTTTTTTGAAAATAAGTTCTTAGTAAACCAGATGCTTCCAAGGTTTTTCTTGATATTTTAATGGTTTCTAAATTTGTTTTTAAAAGAGTCATTAGGTGATGATGAGAATAGTCTGTGCTTACAAAGGTATAACGGTCTAAATCTCTCCATAAGGTAAAATAAAGACTCACGGCATTGGAGCCAATAATTGGTTCGTATAGACTTACAAGTATTTTTCGATCTTGTTCAGTTAAAATCGTTTTATTAATGACGATGTATTTATCTGCAGGTAAAAGAGTTACATTCATTAAAATACACCTCATTTCTTACATCTATTATAAAAGAAAAAAATTTTTTTCTCAATAGCAATTACTGTCTATTTTTTAAAATTAATTTTGGTTCTTCATCCTCTAATTTTTTTATATTCTCAATGTATGCATATTTACTGTCTTTATAAGTTTTGAGTTGCTCATATCTTTCTTTCGCATAAGAAGATACTTCGTTTATTCTTCGATTTTCATTTTTTACATGAACTAATGGAATGGTATTTCTTTTTTTCGTTTCAAAGGAAATATAAAAGTTATCTTTGGGTTCTTCGTCTGTTCTTATTAAGAAAGTGGATTCTTTAAAATATTTCCAAGATGAAAATGAGTTTTCAAAAATTTCACAAAGCTCTGTTTCTTTTTTGTGATAAAGATCTTCAAAAGTTAATAATCCTTTTAAACGTGCTTGTAAAAAAATTTCTGAAATGTATTTCATGACATATTTGTCTTTATTTTTTTGAAGTTCTTTGGCATATACTTCTACCATTTCTACAAATTTTTCGGCAATTCTCGTATCTCTAAAACCAATTTCTTTTCTTCCTTCTTCATTTTTTAATATCACTAAATTTTGATAAACTTCTTTTATTTGTTCTAGGGTATGTGTGCCAAGCCCAATATAACAAGTGGAAAAAACTCCATCTAATCGGTCTGTACATAATTTTGGTGTTTTATTTTCTAAAATTGGAAACATAGAAAAATCAGAAAAATCATTTAACGTAAACCCATCTTTCTTTATCATTTGTTTTAACTCTTCATCTTTTTCTATCACTTTTATAATGTTTTGTTCAGAAGATTCTTGATTTATATAATCTCCATACACATAATCAACACAGTGAGAAAAAGAAGGGGTTCCTACGTCATGGAGTAAAGCGGCAATCGTTTCTTTTTTATCATGAGTAAAATGATAGGTCATTCGTGAGACCACTATACTATGATGATATCTTGTATACAAAAACTTGGGATGGTATAACTTTGTATAATCACATCCACAAAAATAAGTAACATCTTTTAATCTTTTTAATGTTTTGGTTTCTAAGTATTTCTCTATAAATGTAGGGTAATCTTCCTCTTTAAATAAATCTAAATAAGATTGCATCTGTGACCCCCCCTTAAAATTTTTTTAGCAACCTTCCGTACAAATTCCATAATTAATGGATGTGACAAGCTCTTTAAAAATATTTTTTAATTCATCTTTCGCCTCTTCACTTAAAGTGTCATATCCATCTTTTTGCGAATTTACAGTTCCTTCATGAAAAGCTTTAATGACTCCGTTTTGAACTGCTACAACTGTTGGAGCATAAAGTCTTTTTTCACCAGTAGAAATTGTTTTTCCATTACTTCCAGTAAAGGTATAGTCATTTAAATTTTCTTTTAATAAATCAAGAATTTTATAATAATCGTTACTTCCTTCTTTTTCGGTTACTACTTTATTATTTTCATCTAATGATAAGGTCGAACGAATATCTAATATGTCTAAATAATAGATTTCACCAATATTTTCTTCTTTGGCAGCACTTTCTAAAATAGGTAACATGGTACGGCACCAAGGACAATTTTTAAAGCCAAAATAAATGATTCCTGTTCCGCTTTCTAATATTTTTACAATTTCTTCTTCTGTTTTATAGATAAATGGGTTATCATCACTTAAATTTACGATTGGATACTCTTTTTTATTGGATTCGTTTACTTTTCCATTTAATTCGTTGTATTCTTTTTGAATTTTTATCGCATCTGTATCTTTCGTTTCCTTTTTCATATTTTGAAAAGCAAAAAATCCACAGATTAATGCAATGACTATAATTATTCCTAATAATCCTACTAATAAATAGTTGTCTTTTTTCATATTTGCCACTTCTTTCTAAATTAATTATAGCGAATTCAATCTTAAAACACAAGAAATTTTTAGTTTTCTATTTCATTTATATTAAAATTTTTTTCTATTGTTGCAAGCCTGAACGGACTCATTTCTGTCCCATTTCCATAAATAATTTTCGAATTTAATTTTAAATATAATGTAGGTCGTATTTCATATGTTGCTTCGACGCCTTCATGAAAATAATATTCAATTATTCCATATTGTAAAACTCCTGCATTGTACCAATAATCTGTATTTGGCGTTAAAAGCCATTCTCTTTCTCGTTGAGTACTATACATCCAACTATTATTATAGCATTCACTTGGCCATTCATTTAATGATTTATTTAAACAATTTATTCGTATATTTGGATTTAGATTGGCAAAAGACCAACCATAATCAGAAGGATACATGAGCGCTACTTTTCCTTTCCAAATGGCTAATCTATTTGGATATACAGTTGTTCCTCTTTCATATCTATACCAATCTTTTGTTAAAAGTATTTTGCTATTTTCTATAGAAACTCCTCCAATATTCCACACAATATTTTCATCTATCATATTTTTTGAAATATGATCTTTTAAACTGTTTTCATCTATTCCATTATAATAGTTTCCATCATTTAAATAGTGCATTAAACTTGCTTCATTCCAATCATTTTGATTTGTACTATCCCAACTATATTTTCCAATACTATCATTCCTTACTATTTTTACTCTTTGTTCAACTTTATCTTCACTTGTCATGACATTCACAAGTCCTATGATACGCCATAATTCATTATTAAACATTAAATAATTATTTGGATTTTGTCCTGCATAACGGTACTCAACATCTAAATCATCACTTGTACTCACTGCATAAAGTCCTTCACCTTCTTTAATGACAGGAATTCCTTTTCCTTGAATATATTTTCCTTGTACAAAATATAAATTACATTTTGTTCTTGATGTGGTGACTCCTAAAATTTGAATCATTTCATCTTCTGTCATAGATACTTTGATATTTTGATTATGACTTCCTAAAACTCCACAGTAACTTTTACTTTCATCTAAAACATATCCTTCATTTTTAGTAGGCATCTCTTTTTGAATTACTCCATCTTTGTAAAAAGCAAAATAAATGTCTCCTGGATCTTCAACTCTTCCATTCATCACATCATATTTATCATTTGTCTCAAAAATAGCAAATGTTCTATAAAGTAGTACTCCACTTATTAATAAAACACAAGTGATTGTAAACAATATAATTTCTATTTTTTTACTGTTTTTCTCTTTAAATTTTTCTAATTTCATATGATAAAAAATCACCCTACTTTATAGAATGATTTTATCACAAGAC
>CANQRJ010000014.1 GCA_947626215.1 uncultured Bacilli bacterium | reverse complement strand
TTTTGTAATTCATTATCTACATAAACCATAAATCTGATATTTCCTTCATCTTTTACTTCTCCATTTATGATATTAAAAATATCATTGGTTTCAAAAATAGCAAAGGTTCTATATAAAATCACTCCACTTATTAATAAAACACATGTAATGGTAAATAAAATAATTCCAACTTTTTTATTATTTTTTTCTTTAAATTTTTCTAATTTCATATGAAAAAAATCACCCTACTCTATAGAATGATTTTATCATATGACCCCCCCCCCGACGTCAAGTACCACATAATAAATTATGTGGCTTGCTCCCAGGTGATGAAAGCACATTCCGTGAGTAAACTCACCCCACTATCCGGAATGTCTCTTCGTATTCATCTTCTTGACTTTCTATATATTTCTTTATCATTTCTTTGTTTATGTCCCCGACACTTCAGCAAAAATTAAATCTAATTTATCTTTTTTTATTAAATATTTTTCATAATTCATAATTCTCATTCCAATTCTAATTTATATATTCTTTTAATTTATCTATTTGTCTATTTAACAAAATACATAATCTATTTATTCTTTTATCACTCATTTTTGTTAAATTTTGATATTGATGAAGTAAATCATCAAACCATTCTACTAAACCATCTAACTTCTTTATATCAATTCTTTTTAAATCTTTTACAACTTTTATTATTTCATCAAAAGGTTTTACTTCATAGAAGAATCTTCCACTTCCTGAAATGTGGACTTCATCTTCATCATAATACTCAATATTTGAACTTTGACCATTATCAAATATGGGAGCTACATCCATCCATTTTAAAGTATTCACATTTCTTATTATTCCAAAATTATTTAAGTGTCGATCTTCATTCATGATTAAAAAATCTAAAATAAACATATTTTCTACTTTTTCACGAGCATTTATTATTCCGTTGTCATCTAACTTTTTGATGTATTCTTCATAATCTTCCATACTATCATGTCTTTTCATATCATTTCTAATTTGATAACAAGTAACAAGCTCTGTATCTTTTGTGATAAAACAAGGACATTTTGATACTACTGTATCCTTATAGGTTTCTATTTTATATTCGACATGATTGAAACCTAATCTTTTACATATCTCACTTGCTAAGACTTCATTAAATGGTTGCAATGTTTCATTCTTATAACCACCCTTTAATAAATATCTTGTCCCATTATCAATTATCCAAGCTTTTTTAAGCATGCCATCTGTTGTATTATTCGGAGTTTTTAAAGATGTTTCTTTGGTTATTGTTCTACTATTTATTGATAACGATGCTTCCATAAACTCAGCATAGTCAAAATCATTATCAAAAAAGTTAACATCATCATAACAAATGTCACTTCCGTCTGGTTTTAGCCAATATTGATCCGATAAAGATAGTCCAAAAGCTTTATCTAAAAGTTCATAAGGAGCCGTGATATTTAATCTATGTAATAATAAATCTAATTTATCTCGCCACGAAGGAATCCCTCTTCCTTTAAACCATTCACTTAAATTTGTTCTAAAAGGTGTATCATTTATATCATCTTCTATGTAAAAACTCTTTAAAATATACGGTGCATAGTTTATATCTTTTACTTCATATATTCTGGTAAAAACACTTGTGGCAGGATCATATTCAACCAATAATACTTCTTTATTTTTATTCATAAGTATACGTTTTATATAAACCACCTCATTTGGAAATATGGATGATATTATTATACATTACTTATAAAAAAAGAAAATTAATCTCCTGCTAATTTTCTTTTTAAATCTTCTGTAGTTAAGGCATCGATGATTGGATCTAAATCCCCTTCCATTACTTTATCTAAGCTCATAATAGAAAATCCAATTCGATGATCTGTTACTCTATTTTGTGGATAGTTATAGGTTCTTATTTTTTCAGAACGATCGCCAGTTCCTACTTTACTTTTTCTTTCACTTCCAAATTTTTGTTCTTGTTCTTGTTGTTGTTGGTCATATAATTTTATTTTAAGCCATTGCATTGCTTTTTCTTTATTTTTTAATTGACTTCTTTCATTTTGACAAGTGACAACGGTATTGGTTGGTAAGTGAGTGATTCGAACGGCAGAGTTTGACGTATTTACGGATTGTCCTCCTGCTCCACTTGAATGATAGACATCTATTTTTAAATCACTTTCTTTAATTTCGATATCAATGTCATCTCTTTCTGGCATGACGACTACGGTAGCAGTAGATGTATGAACTCTTCCCTGTGTTTCTGTTACAGGAACTCTTTGAACTCGATGAGCTCCACTTTCATATTTTAATTTAGAGTATACGTTTTCTCCTTTTATAGTACATTCTACTTGAGCGAATCCTCCACTTGCCCCTTCTATTTGATGGTTTATTTCTATTTTCCATCCTTCTTTTTCGGCATAGTAAGTATACATCCTAAGTAAGTCTCCTGCAAATATGTTCGCCTCATCTCCACCGGCGGCTCCTCTTATTTCCATGATGACATTTTTTCCATCATTTTCATCTTTTGGAATTAATAAGATTTCTAATTCGTGATTTAACTTTTCTATTGTCTCATTTTTTTCTTCTATTTCTAATTCGGCTAAATCTCTCATTTCTGGATCATTTATCAGTGTTTTGGCATCTTGTAAATCTTTTTCGGCAGATAGTAATTCATCATATTTTTCTACGACTTCTTTTAAATCACTTTGTTCTTTGGATAATTCTTTTACTTTATTAAAGTCACTCATGACTTCTGGATTCATTATTAATTTTGATATTTCTTCATAACGAGTTTTTATCGTTTCTAATTTTTCTTTCATAACTTTTTTCCTTTCTTTGATTTTATTTTGGAAAAATAGCTATAAAGAATCATCCTCTTCATCAATCACTACTAAGTCTTTTAAGTCATCGTCTTCATCGTCTACTTCATCTTCGTCATAGTATGTATCATCTTCTGTTTGTTCTTCTTCCTCTTCTGGTTCTTCCAATTGTTCTTCTTCAAACTCTTCTTCTTCGTCTTCTATTACAAATTCTTCACTATGACGAGTTCGTAAGTCCCAATAACCATTTTCTAACATGATAAATTTTTTATCCGTAGTAAGAATTTCAAAAAAGTCTGCAATTTGATTTACAAAATCATCTTCTGATAATTCTAAGGCATCACAAATTTTTTTGAATAAATCATTGATTTTCATTTTCTTCTTCGTTTCTTCTAAAATGATATAGGCAATGTCATCATAACCCATTAATTCTAATTCTTCTTTTGTATAATCTTTTAATTTTTTCATTTTTTACATCCTTTCTGGTATTTCGATACCTAATAGCTCTAGCATCTTTTTTAATATTTGATTTGAGATTTGAAATAGATAAAGCCAATTTTCTTTTTTTTCTATTTCACTCAATGTATTAATATGATTCTTTTCATAAAATGCATTCATATTTACACATAATTCATACAAAAAGTTTGCTAATACAGAAGGTAATCTTTCCTCGGCCGCATAATTTAAGGTACTTTCTAGTTCTAATATTTTAAGCCTTAAGTCATGGTCTTCCTTATCATATATCGTATTATTTAATTTTGCAATACTAAATTGTTCTTTTTTTAGTATGGAATCAATTCTAAGATAGGTATATAAAATGTATGGGCCTGTTTTTCCTATTACTTTTGAAAATTTTTCAATATCAAATATGTAATCTTTTTCTCTATTGTTTTGTAAATCAGCAAATTTGATAATCGCATTTACGATGATATCTAAGTCTTTCTCACTCATTGATTCATTTTTTTCATTTGATTCTATAAAATAAGATTTGACTTCTTTAAATAAGGAATCTAGTTTTGGACTATTGCCGGCACGGGTTTTAAATGGCTTTCCATCTTTTCCGTTTACGGTTCCAAGTCCTAAATGCTCTAGTTTGATTTCTTTGTAACCCAGTTTTTCACATACTCGAAATACGGAATTAAAATGAAGACTTTGACGATAATCGGTGATATAAATAATGGAATCTGGATGATATTTTTCTCTTCTTTCATAAATGGTGGCTAAGTCCGTCGTTCCATATAAATAAGCTCCATTTCCTTTTTGATATACAAGAGGTGGTATTTCTTTTGGATCTTCTTCTTTTCCTATATAGACGACTTTCGCGCCTTCACTTTCTTTTAATAAATTTTTGTCTTCTAATTCTTTGGTGACTTTATCAATATAAGGATAAGCATCGGATTCTCCTTGCCACAAATCAAAAGAAACTCCAAGATATTTATAAATTCTTTTAATGTCTTCTCCGGATAGTTCTTTTATTTTTTCAAAATATTGATGATATTCTACATTGTTTTCTTGTAATTTTTTCGTAATCTCGGCACATTCGTCTTTTACTTTTTCATCTTCTTTGCAACGTGCGCTTATTAAAGGGTAAATTTCTTCTAAATCCTTTAAGGTCATTTCTTCTATTTTTATGTTTCTTTCTTTTAAGCCATAAATTACTTGTCCTATTTGTAAGCCATAGTCTCCTAAATGGACATCTGCAATCACTTGATGTCCCATATATTTTAAAATTCTTTTAATGGATTCGCCTACTATCGCACTTCTTAAATGACCTACATGAAGAGGTTTAGCAATATTGGGTCCACCATAGTCAATGATGATTTTTTTAGGTTCTGGAAGTTCACTTATAAATTTTTCTTTTGTAGCCATTTCATTGATTGTTTCATTAATAATTTCATCACTTAATGTGAAATTGATAAATCCGGGTGGTAAGACTTCTACTTTTTTAAAATATTGATTAAAGTTTTCTTCTTTTTTTAATTCTTCGAGAATTTTATTTCCTATTTCTAAGGGACTTTCGTGAAGAAGTCTTGCTAATTCAAAGGTTCCATCAAATTGATAATCACATAAATCTTTTCGATTTGATGGAATGACTTTAATATTTTCTTTTTCAATCTCTAATTTTTTTAGTACATTACTTAAGAGTAACTCGATTTTCTTTGTTATCATATCTGGTTCCCTTCTAGTTCGATCCATATTTTGATTTCTTCATCTGAGGTTTCAATGCGATAGGTGATTTCATAAATATTTTTATTCTCCAATAGATTAGCATACTCTACTGGAACTTGCAAGTAGTAAGATTCATTTTTTAATGTTATTTCACATTTTTCTTCTAATATATCTAAATAAAAGATGTATTCTTCATTTTCTCTTGTAAATTCTAAGGTTTCTAGATTGAGGTTATGTTCTTGCCCATCCATTTTCCATTTGATAGTATTGTCTTTTTTTTCATATTCTATGTTATTTTTTTCTAAGACTAAAACACTTCCTTGTACTACTTTAATATTCATGGGTACCCTCTCTTTTCATAAAAAACATTATAGGAAAAACATTTGTAAAATGCAACAAAAAATAGAAAAATTTTATTTTCTATTTGATTTTAAAGTTCGTATACATTCTAAAATTTCTATTTTGTCTAAGGAACGGTAACTATTTTCAATCTCTTTTCTATATTCATAGTTTTTTAATTTTTTTATATTGGATCCACATTCAAAATATAGTTCAATATATTCTCTTAATTTTGCTTGTTCTTTTTTATCAATAAATTTTGAATCGTTTATTTCTTCTTTATTTTTATTACCGTTTAATCCTAATTCTCTTAATTTCTTTTGAATGCCAATTTTTGCATATCTATATCCATCTTTTTCTTTTTGGTCTTCTTTTATTTGTCCTAGATTATGTATTATTACTGGTCCACTTACTAAGATACATGCGAGGTGAGAAGGAGTAAATCCAATTCCCATGGATAATAAAAGAGCCCCACCTGAAAATCCACTTAAGGCTTTAATTTCTTCTTTTTTTCTTCTTATTTGTTCTTCTTTTAAAAGAATATAGGTTTCTATCATCTCTTTTTCGGTACATAAATATTCTATTTGTCCATCTTGCATTAATTTTTTTCCTCTTTTCTTTCTTATCTATTATACATTTATACTTATATTTTTGCAATTTTTTTTCATAATAAATTTAGGTGACTTTATGAAAAAGTTAAAATTTTGTTTTCGATTGTGTCTTTTTATTTTTTTGTCTTTCTTTGTATGCCTTACAGGAATTTATGTTTTTGCCTTTTTTTCGCCTAAATTAGAGTTAAAGGATATGGGTAAAATTTTTATATATGATAAGGATCAAAATATTGTGTATCAAGGATCTGGTTCTAGTGAATGGATTAGTTTGGAAGATATTTCTAGTCATCTTAAAGATGCGGTGATTTCAGTAGAAGATAAAAATTTTTATAAGCATAAAGGATTTGATTATTTTAGAATTTTGAAATCTTTTTTTCAAAATATTCGAGATAATACTAGGTTTGGCGCGTCTACAATTAGTCAACAATATATTAAAAATATGTTTTTAACATTTGATCAAACTTGGGAACGAAAAATTAAAGAGGCTTTTTTGACGATTGAACTTGAGGTTCATTATAGTAAAGATAGTATTTTAGAAGGGTATTTGAATACTATTAATTTTGGTGAAGGAAATTATGGAATTGAAGATGCAAGTAAGTATTATTTTAATAAGAGTAGTAAAGATTTAACTTTGGAAGAGTCTTTGATGCTAGCAGGGATTCCTAAAAATCCTTCGAATTACAATCCTGTAAGTGATTATGATGCTTGTATTAAACGTGCTAAAATTGTTGCCGAGTCGATGGTGAATAATCATTATATTACAAAGGAAGAATATGATTCTTTATTTCAAAAAGAAATTCCTATTTATGGGAAACGAACTCAAAATAATTCTCAAATGATTTTATATTATCAAGATGCCGTATTACAGGAATTAAAGTCTTTAAAGGAAGTTCCTAGTAGTTTAATTGATTCGGGTGGTCTTAAAATTTATACTACACTTGATATGAATGCCCAGATGAAGATGGAAGATGCGATTTTAAATTATCTTGGAAATCAAGAAGAATTACAAGTTGCAAGTGTAGTGGTTGAACCAAGTACTGGTGGTGTTCTTGCTTTAACTGGTGGAATTAATTATGCGAAAAGCCAATATAACCGTGCAAGTATGGCCAAAAGACAAGTGGGAAGTACGATGAAACCTTTCTTATATTATGCGGCTTTGGAAAATGGACTTACTTCTTCTTCTTTATTTAAGAGTGAGAAAACAACTTTTCACTTTGAAGACCATAAAACTTATGCTCCTCAAAATTATAATCAAGTGTATGCCAATAAAGATATTACTATGGCGGCCGCGATTGCTTATTCTGATAATATTTATGCAGTGAAAACTCATCTTTTTTTAGGAACAGATGTGCTTGTTCAAACGGCTAAGATGGCAGGTATTCAAGAGGATTTAATTGGAAACCCTTCTCTTGCTTTAGGTACAAGTGAACTTAATATGTTAGATTTTGCTCATGGTTACACGACTCTTGCTAATGGTGGAGATGAAAAAGAAATTTATTTTATTCAAAAGGTAGAAGATATGGATGGAAATATTTTGTATGAGCATAAAGATAAGCATAATTTTGTTTTTAATAGTAATGATGTTTATATTTTAAATGAAATGATGACTAATACTACTAATTCTACATTTTCTTCTTATACGACACCTACTGCTTTGTCTTTAGCAAGTAAAATGAGCCGGAAGTATGCTTTAAAAACAGGTACTACAAATACAGATTCTTGGAGTGTTGGTTATAATCCAGAGGCTTTGATGTTAGTATGGATTGGGAATGATGAAGCGAACGACATTGACGCGAATGCAAGTTATTATTCTAAAAATATTTGGTTAGATACAATGGAAGGTTATTTAAAGGACCATGAACCTGTATGGTATGAAAAACCTTATAATGTTATTGGTTTAGTTCGTGATGGTATCACTGGGGAAGAAAATTTGAAAAGTTCTAATAATACTCTTCTTTATTATATTCGTGGGACTGAAGTTTCTTCTTTTCCTATAGATAAGGAAGAAATGATGGATTAAAAAAACTCTAATTATTTTTTAGAGTTTATTTCTTTTTGAAGAGATTCAATTTCCTCTTTTGTTAAGTGAGTGATTTCTATGATTTCTTCTATAGGGTATTTATGAATCATTTTTTTTGCTACTTCAAGTTTATAATCTTGGATGCCATGTAAATAGGCTGCCCTTTTTTTAAACTCTTCTTTATCGTAAAACAAATCTTCATCATATTTACCATTTAACTCTTTCAACTTTTCACCAACTCTCTTAATCATTTCATCTTCTTTATAGATTTTTTTTCTTAATTTTTCGTCTTTACATACGAATACATATAAGAGCCACGCCAAGTCGTTTTCTTTTAACTTCTTAATATCATTATAGCCTAGCATGAATAAAAAATCAAGATTGCCATTGATGATTTCTATAAGATTTTCCTTGTTAAATGATATTTTGATTCCATCGAAATTTGTATAATACATTCGTTTTTATAATAATTTTTTATAATATTTCCATGATAAAATCTTTTTTACCATATTATCAATTTCTTCTTCTGTTATCTTTTTTTCTTCTAATCCTTTTTTTATTTCTTCTATTGTTTTTTCTGGTTCTGATGTGATAATGATATCATTTTCACTTTGAATGGCTTTTATAAACGGTGTTTCAATATTTGTAATCGCACCCATTGATAAATCATCTGTAATAATGATTCCTGAAAAGTTTAAGTCTTCTCTTAGTAAATCATGAACTTTTTTAGATAAGGATGCCGGATTTTCTTCGTCTATAGATGTTACTATATTATGACTGATTAAAATTGCCTCTACTCCTACTTCTATTCCACTTTCAAATGGTTTTAAATCCACTTCTTTTATATTTTCTAAGGATCTATCATCTTTTGATATTCCGTTATGCGTGTCTACATTATTTCCATAACCAGGAAAATGTTTTAATGTATAAGAAACACCTAATCCTTTACTCGTTTCTATTACGGTCTTTGCAAATAAAGCCGTTTCAGTAGCATTAAGGCCAATACTTCTTTTATACATGTAATCACTTTCATTTGTTGTTACATCTACTACTGGCGCAAGATTCAAATTCATTCCTAATTCTTTTAATAACTCACTTTTTTCGATGGTATCCTTTTTTATTAATTCCATTCCCCCTTCTTCATAAAGGTTTCTTGGGGATAAAAATGGACTACTTCTTAAATTTTTATTACTACTTATTCTTACTACGGTCCCACCTTCTTCATCTACGGCCGTCAAAATCGGTATTTTGGAAACGGATTGAAAAGAATTTACTTTATTGATTACTTCTTCTTTAGTTAAATTTTTAAAATCTCTTTCAAAAAATAAGTAACCTCCAAATTGATATTTACTTATTAATTCTTCGGCATTTTTTTGAGGAACTCTTACTAAAAGTATTTGAGATATTTTCTCGTCTAATGTCATTGTCTTTAATTTTTGTTCTCCTAATTCGTAGTAATCTTCAAAAAGTTCTTTTTTTGGAATTGGAATGTTTTCTTCTATTTGATTCATTGGCTTTTTTATTATAAATGTTACGGTACTTACTAATACAATGCTTATTAAAACTAATCCTAAAATTATTTTTTTCATTGTTTTCTCCTTTTAAAAAATGATTAGCTTTGTACTAATCATTATTTGCTATGTTAATTGTCATTTGATAATTTCCAGATATATCGATTTCATCTAAATTGATATTAAATCCTTTTTGTTTTAATTTGTCTACTAAATCTCTGACTTCATTGATTGCCGTTTTTAAGTCTAGTCCTTTTTCTTCTTCTACCATTTGAGTGTAATTTGGATCTAATTTAATAACAGAGTCCATTGGATCAATCACACTGTTTGCTTTTTCTTCTTTTACTTCTTCAATGGTATTATTTTCTGCAACTGGTGTAGTTTGATTTTCAAAATAGAATGGTCTTATTACATCTTCTTCTTTTGGTTGTGAAGTATTTTGAATGAATGACTCTTCTACTTCTTTATTTTCCATTTCATTTGGTTTAATTTGAGTAATTTCTTGTGGTATAATGTCTAAATCGTCTAATACTTCAATGGTATTATTATTGGTTATGTTTGGTTCCATAACACTTGAATTTACATCTGCAAAGGCACTATCCATGTTCATACTGGCGGCCTCATCTTCTAAGACGTTAAAAAATTTATTTGGTGTATCTTTTCTTTCGATTATGGGTTCTTCGGTTTCTTCTTTTTTTGGTGGTTCGATTACTCCACTCATATCTTTTTTCTCATTGATTACATTAATATCAGTCGCATTGTTTATCATAGCATTCATGTCGAGTGCAGGAGATACTAAAGGTATTTCCTCCACTTTTTCTCCTTTCGCTTTTTTTATTTCTAAATCAAGTTGTCTTACGGTTAATCTTTTACTAATGATTTTCTTTAACCATTCTCCTTGTTCTTCTTTTGGTAATGCCAGTAAACTTCTAGCATGACGTTCACTAATTTTCTCTTGTAATAAGGCGTCTTGTACTTCTTCTGATAAATTTAATAATCTTAATTTATTGGCTATGGAACTTTGACTTACTCCCATTTTTTCGGCAAGTTGTTCTTGAGTCATGTACCCACGGTCTAATAAATTTCTATAAGATTTTGCTTCTTCGATAGGTGTTAAGTTTCGTCTTTGAATGTTTTCTACTAACGCGATTTCGGCACTTTGATTATCGTCTATGTTTGATATGATTGCCGGCACCGTTTTTAACCCTGCCATAGTAGCTGCCTTAAATCTTCTTTCACCTGCAATTATTTCATATTTATCTCCTAAACGTCTTAATACTAATGGTTGAATAATTCCGTGTTGTCGAATAGACTCTGATAATTCTTTTAAACCTTCTTCATCAAATGCTAGTCTTGGTTGAAAACGATTGGGTATAATATCTTCTATTGGCACTTGAATTATTTTCTCTTCTGTATTCACAAAAAATCAGCCCCTTACTGCTATTTTTCATAATTAATTGTATCAATTTTTTTTTATTTTATCAATGAATTTTATGCATAATTTTTGAGAATCTTTCCATAATATTAATGTAGATAAGTGATTTATCTACGGATTGTCTTGTTAGACAAAGTAAAAAAGGCACGATTTTGTGTCTTTTTTATGATATTTTAAATGCTATTGTAAATGGATTTTTTTCTGTTCCTGATCCATTAACTACATATACATTTTCTTTTAAATAAAATACAGGTCTTACTAAATGTGCATAACTTGTTGCGCTCATGCTTCTTTCAATTCCGTTATCATGAATATTGAAAACTAAATCTTCCAAATTTTCATCTATTAAAATCATAGGTGACATTGTCCATTGATTCACAGAAGGGATATATAGATAATTATTTAAAGAACATGATTCGTCACTTCTCCACTCATTCATAGAAATACTTAAACAATTATTTCTTGTTTCGGAACCCACTGCATAACCATAATCGCTTGGGTACATAAGTCCTATATTTCCTTTATTATATATAGTTCGTTCTATTTTTTCTGTTAATCCTTTATTTAAACTTCTTTCCCATTCATAAAATTGATCACTGTTTCCTAACGAAAAATCATTTTTACCATTACTGCCAGTATTCCAAAAAACAGTTTCTATAAATGGTTGTACACTTTTTAAACCATTGGGGAAACTACATTCAATAGAAGCATCATATCGACCATTAAAACACATTCCTTGTTCATTATTATAATATAATTGGTTAAGTAATTTATTTAAATCTGCCGTACTCCATTCACTAAAACCAGAACCATTATTTTCTGATTCATGAGTATCCCAACTATAGTATCCTATTTCTTTATCACGTATTATTTTTACTCTTTGTTCAACTTTATCTTCACTTGTCATGACATTCACGAGTCCTATAATTCGCCATGTTTCATTATTAATTGTTATATAATTATTTGGACTATTTCCGGCATATCGGTATTCCGTTGTTTTGAATCCTTCATCATTTACTGTTCCTGATAAATTTTCATGTGTAACTTCATATAATCCATTACCTTCTGTTACTAAAGGAATTCCTTTTCCTAATATATAAACTCCTTTTACAAAATAA
Organism: uncultured Bacilli bacterium; assembly: GCA_947626215.1. Classification (GTDB taxonomy): domain Bacteria; phylum Bacillota_I; class Bacilli_A; order RF39; family UBA660; genus Ventrenecus. The sequence continues at coordinate 7,432 of CANQRJ010000014.1, read as the reverse complement.
AGATTACATTTCGTTCTTGATGTGGTGACCCCTTTTACATGAATTATTTCATCATCACTCATAGAAACTTTAATATCAGAATTATGATCTCCTAACACTCCACAGTAACTTTGACTTTCATCTAAAACATACCCTTCTTCTTTTCGTGGCATTTCTTTTTCTATCACCCCATCTTTATAAAAAGCAAAGTAAATATCTCCTACGTCTTCTACATTACCATTAATCACATTAAATTCATCATTTGTTTCAAAGATAGCAAATGTTCTATAAAGTATTACTACACTTATTAACAAAATACAAGTAATGGTAAATAAAATAATTCCTATTTTCTTTTTATTTTTTTCTTTAAATTTTTCTAATTTCATACTTGGTCCACCTATTCTCTATTTTTATTATACGTCCATTTGAATGTAGAGTCAATACACTTATTTAGATGTATGAGATTATTAATAAAGAGGTGACTTTATGAATATTAATCGTTTAAAAGAAATAAGAGAAGATAAGGATTTACTTCAAAAAGACGTTGCTAACATTATTAAAACAACTCAACAACAATATTCAAAATATGAACTTGGAATTAGAACGATTCCTCTAGAAAAGTTGAATATTTTAGCCGATTTTTATCAAACAAGTATTGATTATTTAGTTTGTAGAACAGATGAAAAAAAACCTTATTCTAAAAGTTTATTGGAAACTAAAAAAAGACTTTAATGTTAGTCTTTATAATGGTTTCTTTTTTATTTTGTCATAAGTTCTTGGGTAAATATTTTCTGTAACACTTTCTTTTTTTATTTTTAAAAGTGTTCGATGTCCTCCCATATTTGGTAACTCTAATTCTTCTTTTTGAATCAATTTACTTTTTAATTTTTCTAAAGCATTGGCACTACTTTTTAATTCTTCTTCTACATTTCCTTTCATACCTAGAAAATAACCATTTATTTTTAAGGAAGGAATACTTATTTCTAATAAAATTCTTAATTCGGCAACGGCTCTTGATGTTACATAATCATAGTATTCTCTTTTATTTTTTGTAAAGTCTTCTGCTCTACTATAAATTACTTCTACATTGTTTAAATTTAGTTTTTGAATACATTCTTTTAAAAATGTTATTTTTTTATTATTTGAATCTAATAATGTAACGTTTAATTTTGGAAAAACAATAGCAAGTACTAAACCTGGAAATCCTGCACCTGTACCAATATCTAATATATTTTGATTTTCAAAATTGGCAATTTTTGTAAGTGTTAATGAATCATAAAAATGTTTTAAGTAAACTTCTTCTTTTGTTTTAATTGCCGTCAAATTGGTATGTGTATTGTATTCTAATAGAAAGGTAGCATAAATTTCCAATTTATTAGCTATTTCTTCTGTTATTTCTATTTCTAAATTTTTACATTCTGTTATAAATTCTTCTTTATTCATGATTGTACTCTTTCTTTAAATAAATACTTAGTATAGCAATGTCACTTGGATTTACTCCACTAATGCGGGTGGCTTGTCCTATGGAAATAGGTCTTACTTTTTCTAATTTTTGTCTTGCCTCAGATGCTAGATTTTTAATTTTTTGATAATCTATATCTTTTGGAATTTGTTTTTCTTCTAATTTTTTCATCTTTTCGACTTCTTTGTATGTTTTTTGAATGTAGCCTTCATATTTTATTTGAATTTCTAATTCTTCTTTGATATCAAATTCAAAAGGGATTTCGGTAAATTGACTCAAAAATTCCATATCGATTTCTGGTCTTTTTAATAAGTCATAAAAACTTTCAGTAATGTTTGGCACCAAAATACCTGTCTCTTTAAATTTCTTTTTCACTTCTTCTGTTATTTTTAATTTTGTATTTTTTAGAAATTCTTCACATTCTTCAATTTTTCGTTTTCTATTTAAGTAATTTTCATATTGTTTTTCTGTAATACTTCCACAGGTATGCGCGATTTCACGAAGTCTTAGATCGGCATTGTCATGTCTTAAAATAAGTCTAAATTCGGCACGACTTGTTAACATACGGTAAGGTTCTTGTGTTCCTTTTGTTACTAAGTCATCTATTAATACTCCGATGTATGCATCATTTCTTTTTAAAATAAGAGGACTTTTGTTTTCTAAACTTAAACTTGCATTAATCCCGGCAATAAGTCCTTGTCCTGCCGCCTCTTCATAACCACTTGTTCCATTTATTTGCCCTGCCGTGTATAATCCATGAATCACTTTTGTTTCTAGTGATGGGGTGATTTGTAATGGATTTATGGCATCATATTCGATGGCATAAGCATATTTTGTTATCTCGGCATGTTCTAATCCTTCTAAACTTCGTACCATTTGTTCTTGAATGTCTTTTGGCATAGAGGTTGAAAAACCTTGTAAGTACCAATCATCATAGTACATGCTTTCTGGTTCTAAAAATAATTGATGTCTTTCTTTATCTTTAAATCTTACTAGTTTGTCTTCAATACTTGGGCAATATCTTGGTCCGATTCCTGTTACAAGTCCACTGTACATAGCCGAGCGATTTAAGTTATCTAAAATAATTTTATGTGTTTTGGGATTCGTATATATTAAATAACATTTTTGTTGATTTTTGATATCATAACTTGGGCCATTATCACAAGAAAAAGTCCAGTAAGTGTCATCTCCTACTTCTTCATGCATTTTGGAAAAATCAATAGATGATGCTTTGATTCTTACAGGAGTTCCCGTTTTCAATCTTTGAATAGTAAATCCATATTTTTTTAAATTGTCACTTAACTTATTACTTCTTCTTTCTCCATGAGGTCCACTTTCAGTACTGGTGTTTCCTATTAGTACATTCGATTTTAAATATGTTCCTGTTGTAAGTATTACTTTCTCGGCCGTGATTTTATCTCCATTTTCTAGTATTACACCTTTTACTGTTTCGTCTTCAATGATTAAGTCTTCTACCATTCCTTCTTTTATGGTTAGATTTTTTGTATTTTGTAATTCTTTTAACATATTTTTTGGGTAAGTTATTTTATCTGCCTGTGCTCTTAAACTTCGTACGGCAGGTCCTTTTGAATTATTAAGCATTTTGATTTGGAAATGAGAAATGTCTGCAATTCTTCCCATAAGTCCCCCTAAGGCATCTATTTCTCTTACGATGATTCCTTTTGATGAACCACCTATGGATGGATTACATGGCATATCTCCAATATTTTTTATATTTCCTGTTATTAATAATGTTTTATGGCCTTTGAACGCGGCTATGTGAGATGCTTCAATACCCGCATGTCCTCCGCCTACAACTATGACTTCATAGTCCATTTTTTTTCACCTACTTTCCTAGACAGAATTTGCTAAATATATTGTCTATTAGCTCGTCTTCGTAATATTCTCCAATCATTTTTCCTAAGTTTTCCCAAGCACTTTTAATATCGATGGCAAGCATATCGATTGGGATGTCTTTTTCATTTTCTTTGATTACATGTTCGATACTTTTTTTTGCTTGTAAGGCTAAAGAGATTTGTCTTTCATTTGATAAATACGTTAAATCTTTTGTTCCTATATCTTTTAAACCTAATTGTTTTATGATATTTTCTTTTAATTCTTCTATTCCTATTTTGTTTTTGATACTTCCTTCAATGATAGGAAGTTTTGATGGAATATTCCCTATTTTTTTCTCTAAGTCGATTTTATTTAAAAAAATGAGTCCTTCTTTTACTTTTGATAAAATTTCTAAGTCTTCTTTTTCTAAAGATTCATTTTGATTTAACACTACAACCGTGATATCTGATTCTTCCATAACTTTTTTACTTTTTTCAATTCCTATTTGCTCCACTATGTCACTTGATGTACGGATTCCTGCCGTATCTAGAAAATTAAAAACTACTCCATTATATACGATGGATCCTTCTACTATATCTCTTGTTGTGCCACTTACATCCGTAACAATGGCTTTTTCTTCTTCAAGTAATGCATTTAATAAAGAGCTTTTTCCTACATTTGGTTTTCCAACAATCGCGATTTTTATTCCATTTTTGATTAATTTTCCGTTTTTGGATTCGTCGATAATTTTGGTTAAGGTTTCATTGATTTCACTTAATATAGGTGTAATATTTTCTTTTGTGATTTGAAGTTCGTCTGTGTATTCTGGGTAATCAATATTTACTTCGATATTCGAAAGCAATGAGACCATTTTTTCTCTTAATGATGAAATAAGTTCAGTTGTTTTTCCAGTTAAACCATTTAGAGCCATTTTTGATTGCATTTCAGTTTGAGCATTTAGTAAGTCACTTACACTTTCGGCCTCCATTAAATTGATTCTTCCATTTAGAAACGCATTTTTTGTAAATTCTCCTGGTTCTGCTAGAGACGCTCCATGTTGTAAAAGTAATTCTAGTATTTTTGTAGTAGTTTGATACCCTCCATGACAATTAATTTCTACCATATCTTCTTTGGTGTAAGTTTTTGGTGCACGCATAAGCATCACTAGGACTTCGTCTATGATTTCTTCATTGTCTTTAATAAAGCCATAATGGATGGTGTGACTTGGTGCGGTTTTAAATTTCTTATTGGAAAATATTTGACTTACAATTTCTATTGCGTTTTCTCCTGATATTCTTACAATGTTTATTGCATGTGATCCTAGATGATTCGTTGATATACTTGCTATAGTTCTTTCCACAAACTCACTTCCTTTCGCATGGTATTATACCACAATATAGAAAAAAATACATTCTTACCTTTTTAGAGTATTTAATGTATTTTGTAAACTTCTTTCATATTTTTCTTGAATTAATTTTAATGTCATATTGATTCCTTGTTCATAACTATCAGATAAGATAATATTTAAGTTCATCATTTGTAATTTTTTAATTGCCTCATCTTTTTCTAATTGAAAAGCGATTTGGCATGATTTTATGATGTCTTTATGTTCATATTTTACTAACTTTATAAAATAAGCTTCTTGAATAAAACAATTATTTTTTAATTCTTCTATATAAGGAAAATCATCTGGTGTCATATACTCCCTCCTTACAATTTTTTAATATTCCCCTTCAAAAGTTCGGTTCATATCTTATCATAGATTTAAATTGATGTCAAATTTATGTTCGATAGGGGTCGTGTTTCCAAAGTCAGGAGATTTTTTCTTATCCATAAAAAAAGGTGTTACCAAAATATTTTGATAAACCATATTTAAAGAACTTTATTCTGCTTTTATGACAATATGTCTATTTGGTTCTTCTCCTTCACTTTTTGTAGTTACACCTTTAAAGTTCGTTAATTTATTGTGAATGATTCTTCTTTCATAGGAATTCATATTTTCTAATGCTACATCAATTTTTGTTGCTCGAACTTCTTTTGCCGTTTTTATAGCTAATCTTTCTAAAGCCTCTACTCTTTTTTCTTTGTAGTTTTCAACATCTAATATAATTTTTACATTGATTTTCCAGTCTGCGCTCACTTTAGCACGACATAAGGTTTCTAAAGCTTTTAAAGTTTGACCATTTTTTCCTATTAAAATTGCATTGTTATCAGAAAACATTGTAATTGTAAATGTGTCTTCTCTAATACTTGTTTCAAATTGAACTTCTAATCCAAGTGATTTTGTAATTTCTTCTAGATATTCTTTTATTTCTTTTAGTAATTCTTGATGAGAAATGGCGTTTACTTTATAAACTGTGGACTTAAATATTCCACCTTTTTTCACTTCTTCTTTTGTATAAATAATATTTTCTGTTTTTAATTCATTTTTGGCATTTTCTATTGCCTCCAATAATGTTTTTCCCTCTGTTACTACCATTTTTACTCACTTCTTTCTTTTCTTTTTCTCTTTTATCTTTATATCAAAGACTTTTTTACCTTTTTTTGGATGTTCTTCTGTTGCTTTTTTTATGATGAAATTTTGAACAACGGCAAAGCCATTGGTGATAATCCAGTAAAATGCTATCGCGGTTGGTAAATTAAATGATGCGATGGAAATACTAATGATCATAAACATAAACATAAAATTCATTTGTTTCATCATTTCATTATTTTGAGAAGTTTTCATTGAATTTTTGAAAGAAATATAAGTTGTCGCGACAATTAAGAATATTAAAACGATGTAGATATATTGGCCTTCCGATAATCCTTTCCAAGGAGTCATTCCTAAATGCATTCCGAATAGACTTCCTTCAAAAATGGCCGGCACTTTATTTATGGCATCTAAGAACGCAAAGAATAAAGGAATTTGAATTAAGCCTACTATACAACCCGACACAGGATTAATTTTATATTTTTGATAAACTAGCATTTGTTCTTGGCTTTTTGCCATCATAGATTCTGAATCTGTTTTTCCGGCATATTTCCGTTCGATTCTCTCTATTTCTGGTTGAGCTTTTTGCATATTAGTTGTCATTTTCATATTTTTTATCGCGAGTGGTAATAGAATTAAACGAATTAATAAACCCACTGCCATGACGGCTATTCCAAAGTTATTAACTAAGTAACCTGTTTTTAAAATAATTAAGGCAAGTGGCCTTACAAGAAATGCTTCCCATAATCCATTGTAATTGTTTGAACCGAGATTAAAATCTTTACATGTTGGTAACTCATCAAAATTTGTTTGTAACTCTTCTTTATGATTTTCATAAATATTATATAACTCTGTATTTTCTTCTGGTTTACATAATATATCTTTTCTTACACTTTGTCCTGTTTCTTGATTTGTTAATATGTTTCCATTTTCATCTTTTAAATAATCATCGGCTCCACATCCACTGGTAAGCGAGATTAAAAGAATAAGGATTACTGCTAATATTTTTGTTTTGTGTTTCATTTTTCTCTCTCCTCTACAAGGTCTAGAAAACTTGATTTTAATTCATTAAACGATAAATTCTTGGCGTTTTCTTTCATTATTATAATATAATCTTTGTTTTCATTCAATGTTTTTTTCCATTCGTCTAAAATTACTCTCATTTGTCTTTTTAATTTATTTCGATGGACGGCATTTCCCAGTTTTTTGGAAACGGCAATTCCAAAGTGAGGAAACTTATATTTTCCTTTCCTTATATATAAAGTGAAATTTTTATTTTTGATAAAATGTTCATGTTGAATCATCTCGGTAAATTCTTCATGAGATTTTATCATTTCCTTTTTTTTCATTTTCGTTTCCTCTTTTCAAAAAAAATTCCACATAAAAAATGTGGATTATTTATGACACAATACTTTGCGACCTTTATTTCTTCTTTTCTTCATAACGTTTGATTTCTTACGTGAAAAAAATCCATGAGTTTTTGCTCTTTTTCTTTTATTTGGTTGATAAGTTCCTACTTGCATGGTATCCCTCCTTTTTAAATAGCCCTTTTATTATAATATTAAAATGAAAGAAAAGTCAATAACATTCGGTCTAATCGATGAAATTTTAGTAACTATTCAGACATAAAAAGATAGAAAAAGTAAAAACTATCTTTTTTTCATGTGAATAAGTAAAGAAAT
>CANQRJ010000013.1 GCA_947626215.1 uncultured Bacilli bacterium | reverse complement strand
CTTATTATCACATCTTCGGTTCCTAAAATTTTGATGGCAAATTGGAATAACTGTCACACTTCTATTTTAATTGCACAGAAAAGAGAAATATTCAATTTTTATTGGTGGTGACTTTTTTTAAAATTTTTGATATAATAAAAGAACTTAAGGGTGATGAGATGAAAAAGATTCTTTTTTTGTTTTCTTTAATACTTTTATTAAATACAGGTTGTACAATGTTAAAAAATGATAATTATGAAAATATATTATCAAATGCTATGGATTCTAAAGTAAACATTTCAAATACTTTTCGAGCTGGATATAAATATTATTTGCCTAAAGGGATGAAATTATTGCATCAAGAAGGAAGCAATGAAATAATCGGGGTAGATAATGTTATTTATTATATGTATGTAGATCGCGTAAGTTATTTCAATCGAATAAGGGAAAATTATGAGCCAAAATCGGATGTAGTTTACAGTAAATCATTATCTAAAGACAATCTTTTTGGATATATAGAAATAAAAAATACCGAAAATGGAAAATATTTTCTTGAAATCATGTATAATTATGCTAAAATAGAAGTGATAGTAGAAAAAAAGAATATAAATGATGCCATTGCATATGCAATATCTATTCTTTCTTCTATTATTTATCAGGATGAAGTATTAACAAGTTTAATGGGAGAAGATATTTTACAAGCAAGTGAAGTAGAACATAATATCTTTAAAAGTGCAGATACAGAAAGTGGATATTTGCAAATTGTAGAACAATATGGGCAATACGAAGAAGATGAGGAAGTAGTAGATCCTGACTTTATTCGTTAAAAGAGAGTGAGGAAAATCATGGGATTACTAAATAAACTAAAAAATGTATTATTTGAAGAAGAGGAAATAGAAGTTCCAGTTGAGGAACCAAAAGTAAAAAAAGAACCAATCGTGGAAGAAAAAAAGGTGGAGAGAAAGAAAAACGTTTATGACGAATATGATACAGGCCCTCTCTTAAGCGATGATAAAAATCTTTTTAAAGCAGAAAAAACCTTTGATTTTCCAATGTTTGATGATAAAGAATTTGAAGATATGAAACAAACAACTTTTGAAGAAAAACCAAAAATCGAAGAAAAGAAAAGTTCTGGTATAAATTTATTTGATTATGAAAAGCCTAAAATAAAAAAAGAAAAAAGGTCTGAAGAAATTAAAGGACGAGCCTATAATACAAAATCAAGTGAATTAGACACGAAAAAGTTTAGACCATCACCTGTGATTTCTCCTGTTTATGGTGTTTTAGATAAAAATTATAAAAAAGAAGATATTATCGTAAAAAAAGAAGAAAAAAAATCATTTGATGTGGATGATGTAAGAAAAAAAGCATTTGGAACATTAGAAGATGATATTGAAAAAACACTAATGGAAACAAGACAATTAAATGTAATAAAAGAAAAAGAGGAAAATAAAAGTATTGATGAATTATTAGAAGAAACATCTTTTGATACAATTGATTTAGATGAAAATAGTATCCAAAGTCCAAAAATGGATGAGGAACTATTCAATGATGAAGAAGAATTAGTAATTCAAAATGATCCAGAGTTAGAAGAAAAATTAAAATTAGATGTTTTCGATAATAATAAAGAAGAAAAGAAAACGGAAAAAGAAAAAATAGAAGACGACGATACATTGGAAAATGATTTATATCACCTAATAGATTCAATGTATGAAAACAAAGAGGAGGAATAGATATGAGTTTTTTATTAGATTTTTTACCAATTATTATTTATGTATTATTAATCATTATATTGATTATTGGAATTGTATTAGCAATTAAATGTTTAATCGCATTAGACAAAGTAGAAAAAGTAGTGGACAATGTCAATGACAAAATCAAAGCATTAGACGGTTTATTCCATATTATTGACACAACTACTGATAAAATTGTAGTCATCACAGATAAAGTGGTAGAAGGAATTACTTCTATGGTATCCAATGTATTTACAACAAAAAAGAAAATCAAAAAAGATAATAAAACGAGCAAAAAGGAAGAAGAATAATAATGAGTAAATTTAGTACATTTTTAACTGGAGCTTTTGTAGGTGTTGGATTAGGGGTCCTTTTAGCGCCTAAAGAAGGAAGTGAAACAAGAAATGATTTAAAAAAATCATTTTCTTTACTTATAGACACAATAAAAAATATTGATATTGAAGAAACAAAAGAAGATTTATTAGAAAAAGTTTCCGAAATAAAAAAAGAACTTGCAAGTATAGATGAACAAACTGCAAAAGAACTAGCAAAAGAAAAAATAGAAATCATTAAAGAAAAATGTAATGATTTAATTGACTCTGCCAAAAAAGAAGGCGCTCCAATAGTGGAAAAAGTAGCCCGAGAAGTAAAAGAACGAGCATCAAGCATGTTAGAAAATTTCTTGGAAGAATTAGAAGAAAAAGAAACAATAGAAGAAGAAAAGAAAGAAAAAAAATCAAATAAAGTAGCTACAAAGAAAACAACAACAACTACTAAGAAAAAAACAACTCCAAAAAAGAAAACGACTAAGAAAAAAGTTCAATAATAATTTATTTGAAAAATAAATATGGAGAGGGTATGAATATGAAAAAAAATATGAAAAAAATCATTTTATTTTTAATTTTATTTTTTTCATTAATAGGTATCATATCCTCTCTTTCATTTTATATAGAAAAAAATAATAAAAAATATGAAAGCACAAATGTTTCACAAAAAAATACACAAGAAGAGGGTATAAGAATACAAAACACAGACGAAAAAAACTCAGAAAAAACATCTAAAATAGAAAAAAATGAAGAGGAAGAAAGCATAGGAAAAACAAATTCGGAAGAAAACTATAAAGGAGAAAAAGATACAGAAAAAAATATTATAAAAGAAGAGAGTGAAATTAAAATAAATGAAGAATTTACAAATAAATCAAATAATTAAGTGGTGATTGTTATGAAAAAAGAAAAAAAGAAAATATTTGCTATAGTAGTATTAATTGTACTATTAAGTACTTTTGGTATTTCTTATGCATATTGGATTCAAACAAGAACTCAAACATCTAGAAATACCTTAAATAGTGAATGCTTTAAAGTAACAATACTCAATGAATCAGAAGGAATTACTTTAAATAATGCTTATCCAATAAATGAAGAAGAAGCTCAAAAATTAGAAGGATATTCATTTACAATTCAAAATATATGTGATTCTCTTGCCTTATATCAAGTGAATTTAGAAGAAATTAAACTACCAGAAGAAACAAAAAGATTAAATGGAAAATTTATAAATGTAAGTTTAAATGGAAGCAAAGCAAAAAAATTAACTCTTTTCAATGAAGTAGAGCCTACAATTACTGAACCTGTTGTAACGGATGAATCTCATAAATTAGCTACGGGATTATTAAAACCAAATGAGTCAAAAAATTTTAATTTAAAAATTTGGATGGGGGACGATACACCTTCAACAGATGAAACAATGAATGCATATTTTAAAAGTAAAGTAACGATTATTAACAGTTATCTTGAAAATGAAAACAATGAGATATTAATTGATATAAATAGTAAAAATGAAAATTACAGTAAAGAAAGTGAAACTATAGAATTTCATGCAATGAGTAAGCTTTATGATTTAAAAGAATATAGTTTTGATGGTGAAGAATATTTTCCAATAGAAAATCCAGGGGTTCAAGAATATACATTTGAAAAAAAATATGATAAAGAAGGAACATATACTATTTATTTTAAAGATGTAGAAGACAATATAACTTTTAATGAATTTGAAACAACTTTATTAGATCAAGAAGGACCTAAAATCACAGTTACCAAAGAATCAGAAAAAATAAAAATTAAATTTGAAGATTCAAAATCAGGAAATAAATCATATAAAATAGAAGATGGATCAGAAGAAAAATGGATAGATTTAACAGGAAATATAAGTGAAGTAGAGTATACTCCAAGTAATAATGCAATTATTTTTATTACGGTAAAAGATAATGTAGATAACGAAAGTAAAACAGATTACTATACATTAGGAAATGATGAAAACAAACCTCAGGTTAATGTGACACATTCTTTAACAGATAATTGGGGAATTAGTGATAATATTCAATTAGATTTATCAGATGAAGAAAGTGGAATTAAAGAAATTAAGATTTTAAAAGATGATGAAGAATTTTATTATGAAAAATTGGAAGTAGCTTCAACGACTTATCAACTTCAAAAAGAATTAAAAGAAAATGGAAATTATAAAATTATTATAAAAGATTTAGCAGGAAATGAAACATCAGAAGAATTTATAGTAGACAAGATAGACAAAAATCCTCCTATTATAGATGGAGATATAATAGTAGATGGAAGTACAGTAACGATTGATTTAACAAAATCAAATGATAATGAAATGGATATAAAAAATTATGAATATTGTATTGATGAAAATTGTATTATTTCTGATGAAGCAACTCATGTTTATGAACAATTAAGTGGATATCACGATATAGTAGCAAGAGTCTATGATCAAAACGATAATAGTTCTGAGATAAAAAAAGAACATTTATTGGTTGATCCAGTAGCAAAAATTGAAGATACAACATATGAAACATTACAAAACGCAATAAATGCATCTACACAAGATCAAACGATAATTGTTTTAAAAAATATTGAAGAAAATGTAGAAGTATCTGATGAAAAGGATATAACAATTGATTTAAATCAATTTACGATCACTTCTAATAGCGAAGAAGTTCCAATTATAAATAATCTTGGTAAAGTGACCATAACAAATGGTAATCTAAATGCAAATTTTTATGCGGCTATAATTAGTTATGGTACAACAGTTATAAATGGAGGAACAATCACGGGTGGAGGAAATACGATTCAAATAAACGAAAATTCCATTGTAACTATAAAAGGGACAAACACAATAATTAAAAGTAATACTACAAATGATGAACCAACAATTTTGATAAATGCAGGTGGAGAGTTAAATGTTGAAGAAGGAACAATAAACTCAGAAAATAGTTATACCATTAATAGTTATGGTACGACCAATATTAATGGAGGAACGATTACAGGCGCGACAAATACAATTTATATACATACAGGTTCCGTTGTAACTATAAAAGGAGCAAACACAATAATTGGTGGGGAGGATGTTAATACAAGTAGTTATCCAACCATTTGGGTAGATAGCGGAGGAGAGTTAAAAGTTGAAGAAGGGAAAATTACTTCTCAAAATTCAAATGCCATTTATAATCATGCAAATGGAACTGTAACAATATCTGGTAGTACAATAACTTCATCTATTGAACCTGCTATACATAGTTATGGTACAACCACTATAAATGATGGAACAATCACGAGTGCATCCAATGCAGTAGCAACATATGATGGTGTAGTAACTATAAATGGAGAAAACGTAGAAATTAATGGGATAGCTAGTGAAGATACATACCCTACAATCGCGGCATTAGAAAATGGAGAGTTAAAAATAGAAAAAGGAACAATCACTTCACAAAATGGAACAACGATATCATCCTTTTCTACAGTAAATATCACTGGAGGAACGATCATTGGTGAAAAAGAGACAATTTGGGTAGATAAAAATGGTACATTAAATATTCAAGGTGGCACCGTTACTTCTCATAATTCAAGTGCGATTCGTACTACTGAAAATACAACTGTAACGATATCTGGTGGTGAAATATCTTCAGATAGTGTTATTGCTATTCAAAGTCATGGTATAACGAATATCACTGGAGGAACAATCACTGGTAGTGAAAATGCAATCGATGTAAAAGCCGGGACTGTAACTATTGCAGGAGCAAATACAACAATAAAATGTAATGAAACCCAAAAATATTCAACAATTTGGGTATACGAAGGTGGTACATTAAATATTGAAAATGGCACAATTACTTCTCAAAATGAAAGAAGTGTTATTCATAATAGTGTAACAGGAAATGTAACGATATCTGGTGGTGAAATAACTTCAGATGGTGGTCTTGCTATTGATAGTTATGGTACAACAAATATCAATGGAGGCACGATTACAGGAGCAACAAATACGATTAAAATACAGGATGGCTCTACAGTAACTATAAAAGGACAAAATGCAATAATTGGTGGTAAAGATATAGATACGGGTAAATATCCAACAATCTGGGTATACGAAGGTGGTACATTAAATGTTGAAGAAGGCACAATTACTTCTCAAAATTCAAATGCTATTTATAATGCCAAAGCAGGAAATGTAACGATATCTGGTGGTGAAATAACTTCAGATAATTCTGCTGCCATTGATAGTCATGGTACAATGAATATCACTGGAGGAACGATTAAAGGAACAACAAATACGATTCAAATACATGATAGCTCTACAGTAACTATAAAAGGAAAAAATACAATAATTGGTGGTAAAGATACAAATACGGATACGGATAGTTATCCAACAATTTTTGTATATAATGGTGGTACATTAAACTTTGAAGATGGCAAAGTTACTTCAGAACATTCAAGTGCGATTTATAATAGTGAAACAGGAAATGTAACGATATCTGGTGGCGAAATAACTTCAAATGGTAATAGTACAATTAGCAATTATGGTACAATGAATATCAAAGGACAAAATCCAATTATTAATAGTAATACTGCGGGAGGTTATGCAACAATTTATGCATATGAAGGTGGTATATTAAATATTGAAGAAGGCACAATTAATGCTCAAGATGGAATAGCAGTAGCATCTTATTCTACAGTTAATATCACTGGAGGAAATATTACTTCTCAAAATTCAGCTGCTATTTATACTAGTGAGACAGGAAATGTAACGATATCTGGTGGCAAAATGACTTCAGAAAATTTGTATACCATTATTAGTTATGGCACAACAAATGTCAAAGGAAAAAATACAATTATTAATAGTAATGCTACGGGTAATTATCCAGCAATTTGGGCATATGATGGAGGTAGATTAACTGTTGAAGACGGGAAAATTACTTCTCAAAATTCATTTGCTATTTATACGGGTGAGACAGGAAATGTAACGATATCTGGTGGAGAAATAACTTCAGAAAATCTTGTTGCTATTGATAGTCATGGCACAACCAATATCACTGGAGGAACAATCATTGGTGGGGAAAATGCAATTGATATAAAATCCGGAACTGTAACTGTTGATGGAGCAAATACAGTAATAAAATGTAATGAAAAACAAGAATATGCAACAATATATGTTTATTCACAAGGTAATTTAGAAATAAAAAATGGTTTGATCGAATCAGGAAACTTCTCTGCAATTTCAATTAAAGGAAAAACTACAATTTCAGGACCGGCAACAATTAGAAATAACAGTAGCGATCATTCTACGATTTTTATATATGAAGTTGATGGAGCACAATACATAAAACAAGACAACTGTGGAGTGAATATACAAAATACTGGGGGTGGAAATTTAGAATATAGGAAAACTTCATAATCTATTTATCAATAAAAAAACGGGCTTTTATAACAAACCCGTTTTTTTCTTTTTCATAAATTATATACGAGAGGAGTAAAAAGTATGTATACATATCAAATGCCGACGAATCCAAATATGTTTGTAGGAGATCGCCAATTTTTATTACCTTTTTTAGGAGGAGCATTAATTGGTGGGGCGGCAGTAGGCTTAACAAGGCCAAGACCTATTTATAATGTCGCACCACAACCAGGATATGGACCTCCACCAGGACCAAGACCTTATTATGGTGGTGGACCTTATGGAAATTATTCTTATAGTTTTTATCAACCATTTTAATGTAGAGGATTCTCTACATTTTTTTTAAAGAATAGTAAGTATTTTCATACTTTTATTTTTCTTTCTTTTTTTACTAAAAATAATAGCCAAAAAGAAAAATAAAACAATTGTAGAAGACCCTCCATAACTAACAAAAGGTAAAGGAATACCGATAATAGGAAAAAGACCTAAATTCATCGCGATACTAATAAATTGACTTGTAATAAAAATACTTAAAAAAGCATAAGAAAATATTTTTTTAGAAGAATTTTTAATATTTTTGACATAATGGATTAAATAACAATCAATCAAGAAAAAAGAGAAAATAAGAATTAAATTTCCAAAAATTCCAAAAACATTAGAACATAAAGCAAAAACAAAGTCTGTAGGTGCTTCAGGAATATAAATGCCGGTTTCTCGTAAATGAAATTGAATAAAAGGAGCACTTCCTATAGCTATTAACGCATTTTCTATTTGCATTCCACTTCCAATGTTAAGAAGTCTATCCACTCGGTAAAAGAAACTAGTTCCAATAAAAGAAATTAAAAGATCTTTTTGAAATAAATAAAGATAAAAGAAAGTTCCTAGAGTAGAAAGTAAAATAGTAAAAATAAGAAAGAACCATCGTTTTCTTAATGGACTATTCCATAAACAAACAAATGTGATTAAAAAATAAAACAAAATAGCTCCTGTATCAGGTTCTAAAAAAACTAAAATAGAAGGAATAAGAACAATTAAGAATACAAAAAATAAAAAAATAATTTCTTCTTTCCAATTTGCAAATTTTTTTCGAGTGCATACATGTGCTAGAAACAAAGCAAGACTTAATTTCATTAATTCACTCGGTTGAAAACTAAAATATTTTAAATCAATCCAAGCTTTTGAACCATTGACATTGGTACCTATAATAAGAACTAAAATTAAAAGAAGTAAATTTATAAGATAAAGAAATAAACTAATAGAAAATAATTTTTGAGTAGAGAACAACTGAAAAATAAAAATGAGAAAAAAGCCAATTCCAAACCATAAAATTTGTCTTTCAAAATGATGAGCATAAGTTTCTGTAATATATCTTGCGTGATACATGATAAAAAGACTAACTGTTAATAAAGTTAGAAAAGGAATCCAAAAAATGAAACTTTTTAAAATATTTTTTGCTTTCATACTTTTATTATGTTTCATGAATTTTATTTTTAATCATAAAATATTTTGAGGTGAGACTATGAAAGAATTACCAAAAGTGTATGCAAATCAAATTGAAAAAGAAATTCCAAATAATAAAGAAATGTTTTATAGTAAACTTCTTTCTTCTGATCGAGGTGTAAAAAATATTGTGAATGAAATTGATCATATTTTTGGCGACAGTGATTTTGTTTATAAAAAAAGAGTAGAAATTACGACAGATCATGATGTTTTTGAAACTGAAATTGTTGGTAAAAGTGGAAGTTTTTTACTTACTATGGATGGGCAAAAAATATCAATTCCAAGTATCATAGACATAAAAAAACTATAGAAAAAAATCTATAGTAATTCATCAATGTATTTCTTTAATTGCTTGGCATCTTTACCAAAGATAATTTTTAATTGATTATCAATTTCTACAATTCCTTTGGCGCCTAGTTTTGTAATACCCTCTTTATCTACAATGGATACGTCTTTTAAAATAACTTTGAATCGTGACAGGTTACATTCGGCATTTACAATATTGTCTTTTCCTCCTAAATATCCTAATAATTTGTTTGCTTCTAGATGAAAATCTTTCTTCATGAGTTTTGTAACAACTAATGAAATAAATAATAAAGCTAGAATAATAATAAGATAAATGATCCAATCACTCATTTTTTCCACCTCTTGTATAAATTATACTATATTTTTGGAAGAATTGCACTAATTTTAAAAATTCACATAAATTATTAGTGAGAATATAGGAAAGGGGAATATGTATGTGTAATAATGAAACATGTAACTCAAACTGCATTTCAGAAATCTTAAATGTCATATTAGTGTTACAACAAAATGCATGTCCAGATTCATGCTTGGATTCATGTGACCGTCCCGTATTGGGCGGAGGACCAAATTGCTTGATATGTAATACAAGACCAATTGAACTTTATACTTGTGGATCCAATGGAACTCCATTTGCTATGCCAACAAGTAAAGATCCAGTAGAAGGTGGGACAACATCCACTGTATTTCGTGTAGAAAAAGTAGATAATAATTGTTGTACTTGTCGTGTTCTAGCGCCTAATACAGATCCTACAAGTTTAAATCCTTATGTAGCAACAAATTCATTTTTTACCATTGATTTAGGTTGTGTATGTGCGATTCGTTGTTTATCAGACACTTACGTAGAATGCGTTTAGAAGGTTTTTTGAAAAAACCTTCTTTTTTTTTTTATAAATCTATGTTATACTAAGTAGGAATAGAGTCGTAGGGGATGATATTATGTTTCCAGAAAATGATTTAATTTCTATTTTAAAGCAAAAAGATGCTCAATTTGTTTTATTCTGTAAGGGATTAGAAGGAAAAATCGCTCAAGATGAGGATTTAGCTTTTTTATTATCAGGTGAACAAGAAATTAATGAGATTTTAAATGAAATTGATTTAAAAATTTCTGTGACGAGTGATGAAAAAGAGAAAGAAAATCTTTTAAAAGAAAAAAGTTCTTGGTTAAGAGAACGAGAAGCTTATCATAGAGAGATTCAAAGAATTCAAAATCAAATGAAAAAGAAACATCAAGCGGCTAGTAATGGAAGATATTTTTTAAGTGAAGAAGAAAGAGCACATTATGCTCGAATTATATATTTAATCACGATTTACGATGAACAAAAACAAAAATTAAAATTAGATGGAAGTTTATCTTCAGAAGAATTAGAAGATTTAATTCAAAATTTACATCATATTCAAGAAAAAATTAATATGTTTTATCAAGCAATTTTTAAAACAAGTGATGTTTTAGAAGAAGAAAGTATTCTTCCAAGAATGAAAAATATAGATGAATCTTCTTTTCAATATGAAAATTATGTAAGAGAGTTCTTTGGACTTGATGCAAAAGAAGAAGAAAAGATTAGTGTAGATGATTTAGTTTCTTTTATGGAAACAAATCCAACTCATATAAATAAAGATGAAGAAATAGTTCCAACAGAAAATGTTCCAGAACCTACAAACTTAGAAGAAGAAACAGAAGAACCAATGCCAATAAAACAAAGTGACCGTTTATTTGATTGTTGGCTAGATGAAGGACCTTATCAAAAAATATTAAATAGTCCTTGGATTAAAAAAATCATGGAAACACAAAATGAATCATTAGGTTATTTTATTCAATTTATAAAACCTATGGGCGATGAAAATAAAGATTACTTAGACTATCAAATAGATTTACTTCGTAACAGTGCACTTCAAATAGAAACAGAATTTATGGATAAAGAATTATTTCAAGAAAGTAAAGAAGAATTTTCTAAAAATTTTATTTTTGATCGTGATGAATTAGCCAAGCGGGGATATGAGCCAAGAAAGACATATTTATTTAGTTCATTTTCTTCATTATTTCAAGCCATATATCTATATGATAAATTAAAATTGAATGAAAAAGAAAATATGCCACTTTTGATGAAAATAAGAGATAAAATAAATCTATTAAGTGCAAATCTTTTAAGAATAAAAGAATTAATTCCAATAACTGACTTACAAGATTTAAATGAAACGATCGATGAAGATATTAAAATATATCCAGATATAGGAAAACAAAATAAAGAAGATACACCACCAGAAAAAAAGACAGAAGATATAAAAGATTTAAAAAGTGAATTAGAAGATTTTGAAAAAATAAAAAATTATTGTCAAGAAAGAATAAAAAATAATTTAGATATTCCTGTAGATATTTTAGAAAAATATAATGATGGATTAAAAAAATTACCAGAAATGCAACAACAATTAGGAATATTAACTCCTGTAACAGAAGAACCTCAAGATGAAAAATATGCATCATTAATGAATAAAATTGGTGAAATAGAAAATAAATTAAATTATATTATGTCTGTTGAAGAAAAAAAGAAAAAAGGAAAACCTTATAAAGTAATTCGAAAAGCCACCAATAATATTTTACTATTTATAAATAGACATAAAGTATTGTCTATTGCCATTGGTGCGATTTCTTTAGCAATGATTTCTTTTAGCAGTGCGCAATTAAATAAAACTTATGAGCCTGTAAATGTAGTGGTAGATAATGTCAATAACAATTTTGAAAATGATCAAATCCTACATTATGTTGTAAAAACGAATGATCAAAAAAATGTGGAACCAGAAATAAAAGAAGAAGAGTATTCTGCTAAAGAAGTTGAAGAAAATGATCTTTTACCTCAAATAGGAAACACGATGCATCCAAAACTTGGTATATTAGTATATCCAGATCAATATGTAGGCTTAGGAAAAGAGAAAAATGGTCATCTTGTAAATTATGCACCATCTACGAATATGGTCATAAGTAAATTAGGTTTTATGGATAGCTTTGGAGTAGTTCATTCAGCGAAAAGTAATGAAGAAGCAATGGAATATGCTAGACAAGGTTATCAATTAGTTTCATGTTTTGATGATACTTATGGTTATTTTTCAATAAATGATGTAGAAATGGATAGAGAAAGCAGGTTAGGATTATAATGGAAAAATTGGATGTAATCGAATTTGACAATAAAGAATACTTAGTTTATGAAAAAGTAATGTGGCAAGAAAATAATTATTATGTATTATGCCCGATAGAAAATGATAAAGTAGACGAAAATGGCACAATAGTTGTAAAAGAAAAAGAAGGGTTGTTATATTCATTAGACGATGAACTTGAAATAAAAGAAGTAAAAAAAATATTAGAGAGTTTAGAATCCTAATATTTTTTTGTTAAAAATTATATAATCTGAAAAGAGTAATAGAAGGAGTATTAAATAATCTCAAAGAAACGTTTTGAGTTCCAATTCCATTAGAAACATACAATGTAGCATTATTTTTTTGATAAATTCCTTTTTGATAGTTATTTGTATTTTCTAAATTAAATAATCCTCCGATATAAGGAATTCTTACTAAACCACCTAATGTATGTCCTGCAAAAACAAAATCCACACGATTAGAAATTTCATCAAAAAGAATAGGCTCATGCATGATTAACATTTGAAAAGCATCTTGTTCTTTATTTAAAGAAGCACTAAAATCTTCTTGATGTATAGATATAGTTGGAATTCCTCCTAAATAAATAGGGACATTTCCATTATAATAAATTGGAATATTTTTATTAGTTATGATTTCAAAACCAGAATCGTTCATAATTTCTTCAAAATAGGTAACATTACTATCTTGATCACCCATAACCCCATATTTTCCCATAGTGGAATTAATTTGACTTAAAGTCTCTTTTAAAAAAGAAACATTTTTTTCAGATACATTAATAGATGAATCAAATAGATCTCCTGTAAAAATAACAATATCAGGTTTACATTCATTTATTTTTTGAACCATAGTTTGAACTTCTTTTTCATTTGTAGTACGTCCAAAATGTATATCAGAAAATTGTACAATTTTAAAACCTTGAAAAGAATCAGGAATTTTACTATGAATAATAGGTACTTCTTCTACCTTTAATTGAGAAGGTTCTAAAAAATGCATATAACAATAAAACAAAATCATAAATACAAAAAAAACGATCGCCAACTTGGCTATAAGAGGCATCTTTTTTTCTTCTTGATTTTCTGTCATAAAGCCATACTTCCTAACATAATAATAATTAAAGTGATAGAATTATGCAATATATGCATAAATATAGTAGTAAAGATCGTATCTGTTTCAGTATATGCCTTAGCAAAAAAATATCCTATTCCACTATAAGGAATAATATAAAGACAATTTTTTAAACCTGCTACGATAGCCTCTAAACTTGAAAAATTAAATGAAATGGTAATATGAGCAAATCCAAATAAAATAGAAGTAAAAATGATAAAATAACTTTCTTTTTTAAATGCATTTTTAAATCCTTTACGAAATAACATTTCTTCAAAAAAAGGACCCATAAAAGCCATACTAATAATTGAAAAAATAGGATATGCTTGCATAATAGTTCGATTTGCTTCCTCATTTTGAGACATAGAACCAATAAATTGTAATATAATAGCGTTAGTTAAAAACATAAAAATAAAAGCTTCAAGCCATCTTTTAAAGGCAAGGGCAAAATTTTTTTTCCAATTTTTTTTAAATTTTTTAAAATCTTCTAATAAAGATTTATGATAAATAAAAATTAAAAAAAGAACTATCAATAAATAATAAATACTATTTGCAATATAAACATAAGATGTATCATCTGAAGGAAAGAAATTTAAAAAGCATGAAATGACAATAGGAAAGATGAAAAAACAAATAAACATATAAAGAAATCCTTTTAAAAGTTCTTTCCAATTTATATTAGACATACATGACACCTACCTTAACTAGCTTCCTTCTTAATTATAACGTGAAATGTATAAAAAATCAAATCTCTTAAAACAGTTTACAAAAAATTGTGTGAAAAATGAATAAGTGTAAATGGATAGGATTTTATAAATCAAAAATAAGGAAAGACAATAATAAAAATATAAAATAAATAAAATGAAAATCTTTAAATTTAAGATAGTAAATGGTATACTTTAATTAGAGATGGAGTAGTAGTTATGAAAAGTAAAAAAATTTCTTTGTTCTTTCTTTATTTTTTAAGTCTTTTCTATTTTGAGATTCTTTTTAAAATTTTAGCAGTGCCACATTTTTTTAATCATTCATGGATTTATATTTTTTTCTATGATGCTTTCTTATCTTTTCTTCTTACGATTCTTAGTTCATTTGGAAAAGAAAAAATAAATCGCTTTCTTTTTTATCTAATTCTTTTTCTTTTAACTGTTTGGTCTTGTGCCGAGGTGGTGTTTAAAAATTCATTTCATGTTTATTTTTCTTTGGCAACCACATTCTTTGCCGATCAAGCGGTTTCTTTTTTAGGAAAAGTGATTGAAATTCTTGTCGCGAATATCTTAAGTATCATTTTGTTGTTTCTTCCTTTTTTGGTTCTGCTTATCTTCCATAAAAAGATAAATTTTCAAAAATTAAATGGGAAAGGAAAATTGGTTTCTTTTGTTCTTGCTTGTTTGTGTTACACTTTTTTCTTAGGATTTTTAATGGATGATGCACAAAGCACATATTCTCCTTATCAGTTATATTTTAAATTAGAAAATAATGCGTTAAACAAAGAAACTTTCGGAGCAATACCTTCTGTTTTTATTGAAATTCGAAAAATGCTTTTTCCTTCTCAAGAAACCATTCTTATAGAAAATAAGGAAGAACAAGAAGAAAAACCTGTTATTTATGGAAAAAATATTTTAGACCTTCCTTTAAAAGAACTTCTTGAAAATGAAAAAGATGCTACTTTAAAAAAAATGCACGAGTATTTTTTAAATGATGAAGGGACGACAAAGAATTCTTATACAGGGTCTTTGAAAGAAAAAAATTTAATCTTGATTATGGCAGAAAGTTTTAATTCGATCGCGGTGAACGAAACGATTACTCCTACTTTATATAAGCTTACTCATGAAGGTTTTGTATTTGAAAATTTCTATTCTCCGGTTATTTTAAGTACGATTGGGGGAGAGTTTCAAGAATTAACGGGGTTATATCCAAATCTTACGATGTTATCCAATGTCTGGCGAGAAGGGAAAAATGCTTATCCGTTTGGGTATGGGAAAGTTTTTGAAAGCGAAAACTATCAAGTGCAAGCTTATCATAATCATAAATATTATTTTCAAAATCGGGATGTTTATCTGAAGTCTTTAGGATTTCAAAAATATGAAGGATGCTTTAATGGACTCGAAAAGAAAATCAATTGTACAGAGTGGCCTGAAAGTGATGTGGAAATGTTTTCTGCTACAATGGATGATTATATGAAAAAAGATACGCCATTTTTTACGTATTATGTAACGGTAAGTGGACATATGAGTTATAATTTTACTGGAAATGACATGGCAATTAAAAATAAAGATGCAGTAAAAGGGCTACCATACTCTGAAGATATTTTAGCTTATCTGGCAAGTCAAGTAGAACTTGATAAAGCTTTGAAACTTTTAATCGATGGATTAGAGGAAAGGGGACTTCTTCAAGATACCGTGATTGCTTTAGTAGGAGATCATTATCCTTATGATATTTCACTGGATCATATCAATGAAATAGCTCCGGAAAAGAAAGATGAAACCATTGAAGTAAATCGTAGTCATTTTATTTTATGGAATCCAACTATAGAGAAAACAACAATCTCCAAAGTTGGTGGAAATATGGATGTCTTACCAACGATTTTAAATCTTTTTGGAATACCGTATGACTCGAGACTCATCATGGGACGTGATTTATTAAGTCCAGAACCTGGATTAGTACTATTCTCAGACGGTAGTTGGGTAAGTGATTGTGGAGTATTCTATGCAAGCACTAAAAAATTTGTAACAAAAGGTGATATTCCTGTTTCAGAAGAATATGTTACCAAAATGAATCAAACGGTATCAAATCGAATCAATTTAAGCAAACTAATTTTAGAAAAAGATTATTATAGGAAAGTGTTAGGTGAATAAATTATGTGTGGAATTGCTGGTTTTGTAGGAAATGTGAAAAATAAAAAAGAAGTTTTAAAGAAAATGACGGATCGAATTGCTCATCGTGGACCAGATGCCGAAGGATTTTTTATCAAAGGAAATGTTGCTTTAGGGCAAAGAAGATTATCAATTATTGATTTAGAAAATGGTCGTCAACCTATGTTTACAAAAGATAACTCTTTAGTAATTGTTTATAATGGAGAAATTTATAATTATAAAGAATTGAAAAAAGAATTAAAAGAATATCCTTTTCAAACAGAAAGTGATACTGAGGTTATCCTTTATGGGTATAAAAAATGGAAAGAAGATTTACCCAACCATTTAAGAGGAATGTTCGCATTTGCCATTTATGATTTAGAAGAAAAAACTCTTTTCTGTGCAAGAGACCCTTTTGGCATCAAACCTTTTTATTATTATGAAAAGGATGGAGTTTTTCTTTTTGCAAGTGAAATTAAAGCATTTTTAGATCATCCAAATTTTGAAAAAAAATTCAATGAAACTCTTTTATCTAGTTTTTTATCTTTTAGTTTTACTCCAACAACAGAAACTTTTTTTGAAGGGGTAAAAAGACTAGATGCAGGGCACACATTAACTTTAAAAGAAGGAAAAGTGGAAATCAAACGTTATTATAAATTAGATTTTCCAATTAAAAAAGAAGAATATGATCAAGTGGTAGAAGAGATTTCTCAAGTGATGGAAGACTCTGCAAATCATCATATGATTAGTGATGTAGAAGTAGGCTCTTTTCTTTCAAGTGGAATTGATTCTTCCTATTTGGTGTCCCTTGCAAGACCTGATAAAACTTACACTGTAGGGTATGATATTCCTAGATATAATGAAATTGATTATGCCAAAGATTTAACAGAAAAGTTAGGAATCAAAAATATTAGTAAAAAAATTACCAAAGAAGAATACATGAGTATTTTAGATAAAATTATGTATCATATGGATGAACCGGCAAGCGACCCCGCGATTGTTGCCTTATATTTTGTAGCCAATTTAGCAAGTCAAGATGTCAAAGTTGTCTTATCTGGTGAAGGTGCAGATGAATTTTTTGGAGGTTATAATTACTACCGTGAAGAAGTAGATCTTTCTTTTTATAATAAAATTCCTTTCTTTATTCGCCATGCCATTTCTAAATTTTTCTCACTTTTCCCACCTGTAAGAGGAATTAATTTCTTAGTAAGAAGAGGGGAAAAACTAGAAGATTCTTATATTGGTGTTAATAAAGTATGGAGTGAAAAAGAAGTAAAAAAATTATTAAAAATACCAGTTACCATTCCAAATAAAGAAATTACTAGACCCGTTTATGAAGAATTTAAAGGCGAAAGTAATATTGTAAAAATGCAAGCCATTGATATTCATTTTTGGTTAATGAAAGATATTTTACAAAAAGCAGATCGTATGACTATGGCAAATTCTTTAGAAGGAAGAGTTCCATTTGTAGATAAAGAAGTCTTTAAAGTTGCATCTATGCTTCCTTTAGAATATAAGGTCACAAAGGAAAATACAAAAGTCGCTTTACGAAGTGCGGCCAAAAAAATAATACCTAATGAATCTTATAAAAAGAAAAAATTAGGATTTCCTGTTCCAATTCGTGATTGGATGAGAGAAGAGGATGTTTATTCGGAAATAAAAAAATCTTTTGAGTCTCCCATTGCTAAAAAATACTTTGATACAGATTATTTAATTCGATTACTCGATGAACATAAAGCAAATAAAAAAGATAATTATCGAAAAGTATGGAATGTATTTTGTTTCTTAAAATGGTATCACGTTTTCTTTGAAGAAGAAACTACATAAATATTTAAAAAATAAAATATTACGTCATGACATGACGTGATTTTTTTTTGTAAACAGAAAAAAATGTAAATAAAGCAAAAAAATATGTTTGTTTTTATTGACACGGGGGGGGGTCCTTATGTTAAACTAAAGCCATAGAAAGGAAAAAATTTGAAAACAAAGAATTTTAAGAAAGGAAGAGGATAAGAATGAAAAAATTAAAATTTTTTGGTACGGCTTTATTTGCGACTTTTGTTGCGACAATGGGAGTAAGTGCTCAAAGTGCTACATTACCAGAGGCAACTAGTAATAAAATCATTTTAAATGATGATTATGAATTACCATCTACTTATCATGTAGAAGCTAGTACGACTTTAACAATTGACTTAAATGGTCATACAATTACAGGTCCAGATTCTGGATATGCGATTAATAATCAAGGAACATTAACTATTATTAATAGTAAAACAAAAGGACAAATTACATGCCCAACAGACCAACAAAATTCTTGTATTCGAAATGCTAAAACTTTAGAAGTTGATGGTGTAACGGTTAATAGTGATCATTTTGTTGCGTTAAAAAATGAACCAAACGCTACTATGACAGTTAAAAATAAATCTGTAATCACTTCAGGAGTTGATAATTCCAAAATTACTGGAAATACTGCCACTATTTTTAACTTAGGAAATTTAACCGTTCAAGATAGTACTGTTAAATCCACTGGAAATCAAGGTGTAGCGATCATGGGATTAGATTATACGGGTCCACAGGAAGGTTCAGGTAATTCAACTACAACTATTAAAAATAGTACCATTGAGTCTAAGGGTAGTGCCATTGATGCGACAAATGGTGGTGAAATTAAAGTTGAAAATAGTACATTAGATAATGTTACAGAAAGTAAAAATGGTAACATTACTATGAAAGATAGTACTGTAAATGGTAGTATTATGGGTACTGTAAGTGGTATTAGTTTAGAAGGACAAATTAAAACGAAATATTTTACAGCATTAAAGTATGCGAAAGAAAATTCAAAAATTGAAGTGACAGAAAGTGGTAAAATTACAGTTGATAATATTTCTGTACCTAAAGGAGTTACTTTAGTCATTCCTTCAGATGTTCAATTAACACTTGATCAAAAGAAACATGCGACTTTAAAAGTAGAAGGAACACTAGAAGGTTCTTTAGATGCAACAGTTGCTTATAATGAAAGTAATGGTACATACTATTCATCTTTAGAAAGAGCCATTGAAGATGCAAAAGAAGGCGAGATTATTGATGTTTTAGCAGAATCTACTGAAAATTATAGTTATGCATCTTTTAATGATAAATGGGAATTAGTTGGTTCAGATACTTCTGCCATCGCAGCCCTTAATAAAAAAATTACTTTAAATCTTAATGGACATAAAGTAGATGCAAATCTTAAAATAGGTGAAGAATCTTCTATGACTATTATTGATGAAACAGGGGAAGGAGAATTTAATGGTACTTTAACAAACAACGGAGAACTAACTATTGAGTCAGGTAATTTTGCAAAAATTCCAGAAACAGGTGAAAATGCAACTACAACTTTAAATGGTGGAACCTATCCTGTTGATCAAATTCAAAATGCAACTGTTCCAGAAGATAAAGAAATTGTTGAGAATGAAGATGGAACTTATAGTATTGAGTATAAAAAAGCAGATTTTTCAAAATTAGATCAATTAATCGAAGAAATTGAAAAATTGGATAAAACAAAATATACCGAAGAAAGTTATCATAATTTAGAAGAAATATTACTTACTGCTAAAGCGATATCAGGAGTAGCAACTATTCATGAGCAAGATATTGTAGATAGTATAGTAAAATCGTTAGAAGATGCGATGAAATCTTTAGAAGAACTTAAAAATCCTCAAACAGGAGATTCTATTTTAATGTATGTTGGAATGGGTATATTAAGTATGGGAACCATATTATTTGGATCAAAAAAGTTAAAAAGAAATTAAAAAATAAAAGTCATATCAGAAATGATGTGATTTTTTTATTTGTTTTTTACCAAAAAGGAAAAAAGTGTATACTATATAAATAGAGTTAGTATTGTTATTTCTTTTTTGTTTGAAAATTATAATAAACGAACACTTTTATTTTAGTAACTATTCAGACATAAAAAGATAGAAAAAGTAAAAACTATCTTTTTTTCATGTGAATAAGTAAAGAAATTTGCAGGAGTTATCCACAAAATGAAGGAAACCACTTGACAAGATTTGAGTTTTAATGAAGTTTTGCCTTCATTATGGGTAATGTTGGCATTACGAATTAAAACGAAAATC
>CANQRJ010000012.1 GCA_947626215.1 uncultured Bacilli bacterium | reverse complement strand
AACTACTCCTCCAACAAGTAAGATACAAGCTATAGTAAATAAAATAATTCCTATTTTCTTTTTATCACTCTCTTTAAATCGTTTAAGTTTCATTTTTTCACCTACTAATATCTTGGAAAAAAAGAAGAAATTTTATAACATAGATCTTACTCTTTTCCTATTCTTATCACAATTATATAACCAATTGGTTATAATTTCAAGATAAGATAGTTGGATTATGGAAAAATTAACCATGTGAGGTGAATTGATTTTGAATATTGATCGTTTAAAAGAAATAAGAGAAGATAGGGATTACACTCAAACTGAAATTGCAAAAGTTTTACACACAAGTCAAGTCCAATACTCTCGTTATGAAAATGGACTTCGTTCTATTCCTATTGATAAATTAGCCATTTTAGCAAAATTTTATGGAGTAAGTATTGATTATTTACTAGGACTTACCAATGAAAGAAAGCCATACCCAAAAGTAAAAAATTAAAACAAAAAAATCCAAAAATGATTGGATTTTTTCTTATGAATTTAAATATTTTGTAATAATTTCTTTGGTTAAAACTGGATTTGCTTTTCCTCTTGTTTCTTTCATAACTTGACCTACGAAATAATCAAAAAGATTCGTTTTTCCATTTTTATATTGTTCAATTTGTGTTTGACTTCTTTCCATAATCGAACCTACAATTTGATTTAATTCGTTTTCATCACTTATCTGAGCATTTTCTTGTGACATATAAGATTTTGGTTCTTTTTTCTCTGTACAAGATTTTAAGAATATTTCTTTTGCTTGTTTAGAAGAAATCGTTCCTTCTTTTGTCGCATCCACGATTTGTTTTAGTAACTTAGGTGTAACATAAAAATCTTTTAATGAAATTTCTTCATGATTAATTTCTCCAAGTATTTGAGTGGTAAGCCAGTTCGATCCCGTTTTTGCATCGATTCCAAGACTTAAACACTCTTCGTAATAATCGACATAATCTTTTTCTTTAATAATAACGGATGCATCATAATCCGATAAACCATACTTTTCCATATATTTATGTTTACATTCTAAAGGAAGTTCTGGAATTTCTTTTTTAATTTCTTCTAACCATTCTTTCGTAATTTTATATTTAGGAATATTTGGTTCTACAAAATATTTATAATCTACTGCATCTACTTTGCTACGCATGTGAATTGTACTTTGAGTTTCTTCATCCCAACGTCTTGTTTCTTGTTCTACTTCGTTATAACGTCCTTCTCTTTTTAACGTGCTTTGACGCTTAATTTCATATTCAATCGCGTCATGAACACCACCAAAGGAATTGACGTTTTTAATTTCAACACGAGTTCCAAATTCTTTATCGTCTTCTTCCATGATTGAAACATTGACATCACATCGAATTTGTCCTTTTTTCGTGTCGCCTTCTGAAACATCACAAAATTGATAAATACTTCTCATGTGTTCCAAAAAGGCAACTGCTTCATCAGCACTTGATAAACAAGGCTCTGTTACGAGTTCTAATAAAGGAACTCCAGCACGATTGTAATCTATGCATGAAGTACTATAGTAGTGATCTAGACTTGCCGCATCTTCTTCTAGATGAATATCATGAATGTATACGGGAATCTCTTTTCCATTTAATTCAATGATCGTTTTTCCATTTATTCCTACAGGACTTTCCATTTGAGTAATTTGATACCCCTTGGGTAAATCAGGATAATAATAATTTTTTCGATCAAAATACATATATTCTGGTTGAGTACAATTAAGAGCAAGACTCATTTTTAAAGCATCTTTGACACATTTTTTATTTACAACAGGTAAAGATCCAGGAAACGCCATATCTACAGGTCTTACAAATTCATTAGGAATTTCACTATAACCATTTTTAGCACTAGAGAAAACTTTCGAATTACTTTTTAATTCACAATGCATTTCAAGCCCAATCACGGCTTTATAGTTCATTTTTCTTCACCTCACATGTCTGTCCTTTATAAGGCATTTTGCTTTCTAAATGATATGCGATATTCAAAAGAAGTTCATCTTCTTTACAATTGCTTGTCAAGTTGACACCTACAGGTAAACCATTTACAAAACCATTGGGAATGGTAATCGATGGAAATCCACCAAAATTACCAATTTGTAAATGTTCATCTAGAGCTTGTAATTCTTCACTCATTTTTCCAATCATTTCTTTGGAACCCTCTAAAGGTTTGGCAGGTCCAATTCCCACAGGAAGAATCACTGCATCATACGTTTGAAATAAATTTTTCCAAGTATCAACTAAAAGTCTTCTCACTCTTGCCGCATTTTTAAAATAACGTTCTTGATTTTCTTTTTGTAAAACATAAGAACCTATAACAAAACGACGTTTAATAAGGGGAGAAAACCCTTTTGTTCGATGATCCATCATCATTTCTTTCCAAGTATTTCCTTCTCCTCTTTTTCCAAAGATAATACCGGTTAAATTAGATAAGTTACTCGTTGCCTCGGCACAAGATAAAACAACATACACACTCGCACTCGCATTTAAAAGAGTTTGATCGATACTTACTTCTTCGACTTCGAGTCCAAGTTCCTTACATAACTCGACCGTTTTAAAAAAGTTTGCTAAATGGTCTTTTAATTCGTCTGTCGCATCAGGAAAATTTTTGATATCACATAACTCTTTAATATAACAAAGTTTTTTACCTAAAAGAGGTTTTTTGGTCGCCTCAAATAAATGAACGGAAGAGGAATCCCAACTCGTCATATCATATTTGTCTTGTCCTTTCATGGTATCTACGACAATCGCCGCATCTCTTACACTTCTTGTTAAAACACCACAGTGATCTAAACTCGATGCGAAAGGAAATAGTCCATAACGACTAATAAGACCATAAGTTGGTTTGTATCCGACAATGCCACAGTAAGCGGCAGGTTTACGAATCGAGTCTCCCGTATCACTTCCAAGAGCATAAGGATAAACCCCATAAGCCACCGCCGCGGCAGAGCCTGAACTAGATCCGGCACACATACGAGTGACATCCCAAGGATTACGAATCACTCCTGTATGAGCCGTCGTTCCTGTTCCCCCCATTCCAAATTCATCCATAGCCGTTTTATTGACCATGACGGCTCCTGCGTCTTTTAAGTGTTGAACCGAAGTAGCCGTAAAAAATGGAACATAATCGGCTAACGTATTCGATGAACCCGTACTTAAGACATCTTTAGTAGAATAATTATCTTTCACTCCATAAGGAATGCCAGATAATAAGTTTTCGGTAACAGACACTCCTTTCGCATCCTCTATAATCGTCACAAACGCATTACATTTTTCTTGCAACTCTTTACTTTTTTGAATGGATTCTTGAACCAATTCTTGACTTGTTACTTCATCATTTTTTAAAGATTCATGAATTTCTTCAATACTCTTATTTAAAAATTTCACTCTCCCACCACCTTCACGACTTCTATTTCTCTACCGTCCGTTTCATCGGCATTTCTTAGTAGTTCTTCGATTGGAATCGACTCTTCGACCTCGTCTTCTCTAAGTTCAAAAGTAAAATCATCTAGAGTATGAGTCATCGGTTCTACTTTTTCAATTCCTTCAATTTTATTAATCACATTGATACTTTCATCAATATATTCAAATTCATCCAAAACCATTTTGTTTTCTTCATCCGTTAGAGAAATCAATAATTTTTTTGCATAATCATCAACCATTTCTTTGGTAAACTTACTCATTTTACTCCTCCTTTACTACTTTTATTCCTAATTCTTTTAATTGACTATCACTTACTTCACTAGGAGATGCACTCATCAAGTCACTGGCACTTTGGGTTTTAGGGAACGCAACAACATCTTTAATATCTTCGGTATTTGCTAAAATCATCACAAGTCTTTCAACTCCAGGCGCGATTCCTGCATGAGGAGGAGGTCCATAAGAAAATGCATCCAGTAAAAATCCAAATCGTGCCTCTGCCTCTTCTTTCGAAATCGATAAAGCATCAAAAACTTCTTGTAAATGTTTTTTACTATGATTTCTTACTCCACCACTTGCAAGCTCATAACCATTTAAAACTAAATCATAACTTCTTGAAATACATTTTTCTGGATCCTTTAAGGTATCCCAATTTTTCACGGCCGTGAATGGATTATGCTCGGCTTTCCATCTTTTTTCAGTCTCCGAATATTCAAAGAAAGGAAAATCATAAATCCATAAAAAGTTTAGAGTATCCTTTGGAATAAGGTCTAAATATTTCGCAATTTTAAGTCTTAAAGCTCCCAAAGATGCATATACAATCTGAGGCGTGTCGGCAACAATTAAGACTAAATCATTATTCGAAATATTTAATTTTGCTTTCATGAGAGCCAATTTCTCGTCTTCTAAATTTTTTGCAATGACACCAGTAAAATCATCTGATTCATACTTTAACCAAGCAAGGCCTTTGGCTCCATAAATCCGAACAAAATCCGTTAAGTGTTCCACGTCCGTTCTCGAATATTTGTCGGCATTTCCTCTTACCACTAAACACTTAATAATCCCACCTTGTTCAATAACATTTCGAAATACATTCATCTTGGTATCTTTTAAAATTTCGGTTAAATCTTCTAGTTCCATTTCAAATCTTGTATCTGGCTTATCACTTCCATAACGGTCCATAGCCTCAAAATAACTCATTCTAGGAAAATCTTTTAAAGTGATATTTTTAGTTTTCTTTACAATATATTTCATCATATTCTCGGTAATATTCCAAACGTCTTCTTCATCCGCAAAACTCATTTCCAAATCAATTTGAGTAAATTCAGGTTGTCGATCACTTCTTAAATCTTCATCTCGAAAACACTTTGCAATTTGATAATATTTTTCAAAACCAGAAACCATCAAAAGTTGTTTAAAAATCTGAGGACTTTGAGGAAGGGCGTAAAAAGAGCCCTTATTAATTCTAGATGGCACCAAATAATCTCTTGCTCCTTCTGGAGTCGACTTACAAAGAATAGGTGTTTCAATTTCAATAAAACCATTTTGATTTAAAAACTCTCGAGCCGCCGTGATAACTTGATGTCTAAGTAAAATATTTTTTTGTAATCTTTCTTTTCTTAAATCTAAATAACGATATTTAAGGGCCACTTCTTCATTTAATTTTTGATCTTCATACACATTAAAAGGTAAAATGTCGCATTCACTTAAAATTTCTAAATGATCCACCATTAATTCTACAGTACCTGTGGGTATATTCGGATTCATTTGTTCAGGATCCCTTAAAATGATTTTACCAGTTACTGAAATACAATACTCATTTTTTAAAGATTCGGCAAGACGAAAATCACTTTTTAAGAAAGCACGATTAAAAACAACTTGGCAAATTCCACTTCGGTCTCTTAAATCGACAAAAATAACGCCGCCCATATCTCGTCTTTTATTCACCCATCCATACAAAGTGAGTTCTTTTCCTACATCTTGTTCTCCAATTTTTCCGTTTTCTTGTTTTTTCATGTATATCCTCCTTTTAAAAATCGCATGAACCTGGTGTTCTAGGGTATGGAATAACATCACGAATATTTTCTACTCCTGTTAAATAAATAAGAAGTCGCTCAAATCCCATTCCAAATCCAGAATGAGGAACCGTTCCATATTTTCTTAAATTTAAGTACCATTCAAGTTCCTCGGTATTCATATGAAGTTCGACCATACGAGAGTATAATTTATCATAATCTTCTTCTCTTTGACTTCCACCCATTAATTCTCCGGCAGAAGGGACCTCTAAATCAACGGCTGCTACGGTTTTTCCGTCTTCATTTTGTTTCATATAAAAGGCTTTGATATCTTTAGGCCAATTTGTAATGAAAACAGGTCCTTTAAAATACTCGGTAATGTATTTTTCATGTTCTTTTTGAATATCGCATCCATATTCTGGTGGAAACGTCCAAGACTCTTTCGCATTCTTTAAGATTGTAATCACTTCTTCATGAGTCACACGAGTAAATTTACTTTCTACTAAATTTTGTAATTTTTGAATCAAACCATGTTCTTGGAATTGATCTAAAAACTTTAGTTCATCAGGTGCATGCTCTAAAACATAAGAAACAATATATTTTAAACTTTCTTCCATAACATTCATAATTTCTTCTAAATCGCAAAAAGCAATTTCAGGCTCGATCATCCAAAATTCAGATGCATGTGTTTTTGTGTTTGAGTTCTCGGCACGGAAAGTTGGGCCAAATGTGTAAACTTTTGAAAATGCAGTAGCAAACGTCTCGGCTTGTAATTGACCGGAAACTGTTAAATTCGTTCTTTTGCCAAAGAAATCTTTTTTGTAATCGACCTCTCCTTTTAATTTTTCTAAAGGCATCGTCGTGACTTGAAACATTTCCCCTGCTCCTTCACAGTCACTAGCAGTAATTAAAGGAGCATGAAAATAAACAAAACCATGACTTCCAAAATACTCATGAATGGCAAGAGCCGCCAAACTACGAATGCGAAAAACGGCTTGAAACAAATTTGCTCTTGGCCTTAAATAACCAATCGTTCTTAAAAATTCTAAACTATGGTGTTTTGGTTGTAAAGGATACGTATCATCACAAGCACCAATCACTTTGATAGAACTTGCTTTTAACTCAACCTCTTGCCCCTTTCCTTCACTCTTTTGTAAAATACCCGTGACTAAAATAGAAGAACCATTTTTAATCGTCACAATTTCATTAAAATCATTCAAACTATTATCATAAACAATTTGTAAATGTTTAAAATCTGTTCCATCTGAAAAATCAATAAACCCAAATTCTTTTTGAGGGCGATGATTCTTCACCCATCCATGAACGGTTATTTCTTTATTCAATAATTTTTCTTTTTCTTTCCATAATTCATCTAAGTACATTTTCCTCATCCTTTCCTATCTTTTCTTCTACTAATTTTTCCATTTCTTCATCGGAAACAGAAAACACATCAATATAAGGGTAAAAATACGTTTCAAAAGCCATTCGAAAATTTTCCCATGATTCTTTTCGATTCAAATAAGCACTTTTTAAATCGGCAAGAATTTGATCTTCAATTTGAGATTGAACATATTTTAAATTAGAAACATCATCATACTTTCCTTTTAAAAATTCTTTTAAAAACTCATCTTTTACTTGAGTACTAGGATAACCCTTTCTTTTTAATAGAACACAAATGACTCTTCTTAATTCCATTAAATCTTCTTTCGAAAAAGAAGGATTATTTTGATTATAAAAATACTTAGAAATCAAAAACTTAATATCTAATACATTCACTGGGCCCTTCAAATATTTAAAATATTTAGGACTAAACTCCTCTTCTTTCTTTTTATTTTTCGAATTCAAAATATTTCTTAAATGTTTGTCTTCCTTACCACGTAAAATATTATGAAGTAAATTAGCATCTATGCCACCATAACCTAAACTTTTTAATAATTCAATGACTTGTTTTTGATTAAAACGAATCATTTCATCCGTATAATAATAAGGCTTAGTAACAAAAAACTCACGAATCATCTTTTTTAAATTTTTAATTTCATCTAAATCTTTTTCCATAAATTTTCCTTTCCAAAGAAAAACCCTAGATACATGTAAGGACGGGAATCCCCGCGGTGCCACCTTACTTTACCTAGGTACTCTTTACTATTTTATCGGATTGTATCCGTTTCTTAAAACAACAAGAAGTGTTTTTCAAATACACTCTTAGTAGGCATTTCCAGCAACTAGCCTTCTCTTTACTAAAACTTGTATTTTACTCGTTTCTTTTCTAAGAAAATTACTCCTTTATTTTATATAATTCAAAAAGAAAAGTCAATTGTTTTTTTATTTCTTTACGCGTTTTGTTCGCTTAATTTTTTCCCATCCTAAATCTTTTTTTAGAAAAGCGATGAAAAAAGCATGAATATAAGAAATGAGAAAAATAGGATGATAAAATAAAACTTGCCAAAATACTTTTTTAGAAAAATCCATTTTTTTTAAAGCCATCCATAATAAAATATCTGTAATGAGAACTAAAGATAAATAAATTTCTAAAAGTAATAACAAAAAGAAAATCATCGATTCATATCTTAATGTAGAAAAAATGGTAAAAAAGGATACCAAAAGCAGTAAAACTAATCCCAGTACAATAAATAAAACAGGTAATATTCCAATTTGCATTTCAATAACCGAACCTAAATTATGAGGTTTTTGTTGCTTTTTTTCTCGGAATAAACTTTGATACGCCAAAAAATTCGTAAAATACCCTTTAATCCAACGACTTCTTTGTTTTAAACTTTCTTGATACGTTTCAGGTTGTTCATCATAAAAGCAAGCATTTTCATTGTAATGAGTCGAAATTCCATTTAACGTAAAATATAAAGAACTTTCATAGTCTTCAGTTAAAGAGTGAAAAGGAAAAGTCTTCCATTCTTTGATATATTTTCCATGAATATAATACCCGGTTCCAGATAAAATAAGATTTCCATCATTTTTTAAAGACAAGCGATTACGAATTTCATTAATTAAGAAAAAAGTAAGGCCGGCACTGAAAGGAAAATAAGAATCTTTATTTTTTAAGGCACGATAGCCCGTCGAAACGGCATACCCTTTTTGATAATCACCCATCATTTCTTCAATAAAATTTTCTTCTAAAACATTGTCGGCATCAAAAATAAAATAACAATCATAATACTTCTTTTTGGAATCTAAGTCTTCTATTAATTCGGCGATAGCATAGCCTTTTGTTTTCAAATTTAACTTTCGACGAACAAAATATTCCATATGGTGTTTTTTAGTAATTTGGACCGTTAAATCAAATTCATCTTCCACGATGACATATACATGAGAAGGATTGATTTTTTTTGTTTGTTTTTCAATTGAAATCAATAAGTCTTCAATGACCATTGATTCATCTCTTGCAGGAATAATAATCGCAATGGAAGGATTTTTCTTAGGTCTTTCCAAAACTAACGTATTTTTTCTTTGAAATACCTTTACATACAAAAATAAGAAAAGTCCAAAAAATAGAAAAAAAATAGAAAGAATTAAAAGTACTCTCATTTGTCTACCTCTATTACAACCATATTCGTATAACTTTCCTTTAAAACTTCATCTGGAAAATGCGTATCAAAAAACTCTCCAACTATCGTAATCGGTGGAAATCCGTTATGTCTAAAAAGTTGTCTTACTAAAGCACCCCAAGAAATGACAAAATCAAAAGCAACCAAGACCACTAAAACCCTAGTAACAAATTTACCAAACGTAACAGGTAAAGATTCAATAATGGAGGAAATGGCAGGATAAAAAATTTTTATTAAAGCTAAAGCAAGTAAACCCCAAACAATCGCGAATGGAATCGTCGTTCTTCCATTAATATTTAAAAATTCATTCGTATAATCCCATGAAACGGTTCCTAAAAAAGTCTCTTGTAAAAAACTAATTAAATATTCAAATCCGCCACCTAATAAAGCTCCATAAAGAATGGTTTGCCAGTCTGGTCTTTTTTTTCTTCCTAATAAGCCAATCATAATCACGGCACCCATTCCATAAACAGGAGATAAAGGCCCCCAAATGACTCCTCTACGTAATTGCCAAACTAATTCATGATGAAAGTGATAATGAACAACCAAATTTAAAATTTCTTCCCAATAAGCTCCAAAAATACATCCAAAAAGAAAGATCCAAAACATTTTTGAAAAACACATACCCTCTGCAAATCTTTTCTTTTTCTCCGTCTTTCCATTCATATCACACACATCTTTTCTTTCCATTATTTTAGCATAACTTCATCATACATTCAAGATTAGTTCATTTCTAAATTTCTAAGCATTTATTTTCTATACTTTAGAACTTGCATCCGTATAATCATAACCAGTATTTATATATTCATGAATTAATTCTTCTAAATTCATCTAAAATACCTCTCTTTGTAATGCTTCTGATAAGTTAAGATCATTTTTATAAAGTGATAAATATTCTTCGATTTTTTGCATATCTAATTCATCAACAATTTCCCTATAATTAGATATAATTTCTTTATAATAATCAAAAGGAATTTGTTTTCTTTTTCTTATAAGTTCTACAAGTAGTCTTTCTTTGTTATAAATATTTACTGTACAGTCATTCATTTTAATACTTTCTTTTCCTGCATTTAAAATTTTTTTATCAGTAAATATTTGAACTATTTTTTCATTTTTAATTGTACGATAATTACTTGGTGTTGCAAGATATACTTTATTTGGTATAACATCGGTTAAATCATAAAAATAAAAAGCAGAATCCATTGTTATAACACCGGACGGGTATTTTTTAGAATAAAGAATCATTGGATCAACTATCTTTTTATTTGAATATATTCCGTTTTCAACTTTATATATTTCTTCATTTTCCATTACTTTTCTAATATGATATCTAGTACCATATTTTTCTAAAAGTTCCTTATATGAATAAACCATTTTCTTCTTCACCTCTTCATTATTTTAACACAACGTCGGGTAAAAATCAATAAAATACCCGACATTATGTAAAAAATACTTTAAAAAAAGTTCAATCTATGTCCGAAAACTTACAAATTGAACTTTAAATTGAAATCATGGTTCTTTTTGAAGAAAAATAGTAATAGGTCCATCATTTAAGATGTTTACTTTCATGTCGGCTCCAAAAACTCCAGTTTCAACTGGAATACTTTCTTTTAATTTTTTATTAAATTCATCATAAAGTAAAATGGCTTTTTCTCCATTTAAAGCTTTGACGTAACTAGGACGATTTCCTTTTGACGCATCTGCATACAAAGTAAACTGTGAAATCGATAAAATACTTCCACCCACTTCTAAAATACTTTTGTTCATGACCCCATTTTCATCATCAAAAATACGTAAATTTAATACTTTTCGAGTCAAATACTCAATTTCTTTCATCGAGTCTCCTTCACAAAAACCAACAAATAACACAAGACCATTTTCAATTTTTCCGACCACTTTTTTGTTTACTGATACAGAAGAGTCCAAACTTCTTTGAACTAAAACTCTCATATGCGTTTCACATCCTTTACATAAGAAAAGGATTTTAACTGATCCATGTAACGTTCAAGCATCTCTTTATTTTTTACTTTTACGACCATTTCGTAAATCGTATTATCTTCTTTTTCTTTTGATTGAACGGACTCCACAAAAATATTTTGTTCGCTTGATTTACTAATTAAATCAGCTAAATAATTTTTTCCAGAAGGAACTGTGACTAAAAAGGACGCGAAATAAAAGTTTTCATTGTTGACATTCCAAGATACATCAATCCTTCTTTCTTCATTCGTTGAAATATTTGGACACCCTACTTTATGAACGGTAACTCCTTCTCCTTTTGTTACAAATCCAACAATCTCTTCGCCATAAATAGGTCGACAACACTTAGCTAAAGTGACTAGTATATCACTGTTTCCATCCACTAAAATCTCGCTTTCATGGTCTTGTTTAGGCATCGTAGATTTTCTTTGCACTCGTTCTAGTAAAATATCTTGAACATCTTTTTTCTCTTCCATTAAAAAGCTAATCAAATACGTCGCCGTATAACGTAGGGAACCTACTAAAAAATATAAATCATCTAAATTTTCAATTTTTAATTCTTCATTCAAACGTTTTAAATTTTCAGGTGTAAACACATTTTCAAAAGCAAGTTTTTTCTTTCTAAGTTCACTAAGTAAAATCGTTTTTCCGGTTTCAATATAGTTTTCTTTTTCTTGTTTACTAAAATAAGCCTTAATTTTTCCTTTGGCATGAGCCGTTTTGGCAATATGAATCCACTCTTTATTTGGAGAGGACGTGGCATTCGTTTTCATTTTTACGACATCATTATTTTGTAACTCATAAGAAAGAGGAACAATGGAATCGTTTACAATCGCACCTACTGTGTGATTTCCGATATCCGAATGAATACGATAAGCAAAATCAATCGGAGTCGACCCTTTTGGTAACTCTAAAACATCTCCTTTTGGTGTAAAAACATAAATGGATTCATTTAAAAGTTCATTTTGAACCGAATTTTGAAACTCAATATCGCTTAAAGATTCACTCGATTCAATTAAATTTCTAAAAATCTCTAATTTTTGTTCCATCACATTTCTCATATAATGTTTTTCTTTATAAGCAAAATGAGAAGCAACACCTTTCTCGGCAAACTCATCCATTTCTTCTGTTCTTACTTGAATTTCATAACGGTTTCCATCACTTCCAAAAACACCCGTATGTAAACTTTGATACATATTTTGTTTAGGCATAGCAATATAATCTTTAAATCTTCCTGGAATTGGACGATACTTAGCATGAATAAGTCCAATCGTTAAATAGCAATCACTTACCTTTTCTACGATGACTCTTAAAGCTAAAATATCATAAATATTTTCCCATTTTTTTCCGTTATTTAATTTATTATAAATACTATAAACACTTTTTACACGGCTTTTAATTTTAAATTTAATATTTTGTTCCATTAAAATAGAACTAATACTTTCTTCCATATCAAGTAAAGATTCATGAAGTTCACTCTCCGTCGCATTTAATTTTTCCAAAATATCTTCATAAACATCAGGTTTTGAATAACGAAGGCATAAATCCTCCATTTCTCCTTTCATTTGATACATTCCAAGACGATGAGCAATAGGAATTAAAACCGAAATCGTTTCATACACTTTCTTTTTTAAAGATTCTTTATCTAAAGCATCCGCCGTCCTTAAATTATGAAGACGATCGGCTAATTTCAAAAATAAAACTCGCACGTCTTCACTCATTCCCACTAAAACTTTTCTTAAATTCATCGCCGAATATTCTTTTTCATCCGTAAGTTCTAAGCGATTCAGTTTCGAAATCACAACCACAATATTTTTTACTTCTTCGCCAAAATTTTCTTCGATTTCTTCCTCCGTTGCTCCTCCATGGTTAATGGTTTCATGAATAAGGCCTGATACAATAGTAGTCGCATCGACCCCATAATCTAGTAAAATTTCACAAACTCCAATCGGATGAGTCATATAAGGCGTACCATCTAAGCGTTTTTTACCTTTATGATGAGCCTCACCAAAATCTAAAGCTTTCTTAATCTCTTCCATTTCGTCATTATTATAATAAGTATGACATTTTTCTAAAAATTGTTCTATCATTTAAACCACCTAATACATTATTTTACATTGAATTTTTTTATGAATCCGTTTTTTAAAAATCTCGGCATCCTTTTTGGTTCCTACGGCATATCCATAATGAGTTGGAATGACGAGTTTTGGTTCAATAAAATTAGTAAGAGTCGCCGCCTCAATACAATCCATCGTATACGTTCCACCAATGGGAATAAATAACACATCGCATTTGACAGATTTGCTAGCTATGGTTGCGTCTGTGTCTCCCATAATATAATAAACCACTTCATCAAAATTCACGACATATCCTACCCATCCATATTCTTTTAAATGATGTTTCTTATGTAAATTGTAAGCAGGAACCGTTGAAAATTCTAAATTTTTTAAAGCATGCGTTTCATTGGGTTTGACCACAATAATATATTCTTCACTAATTCCAATCGATAAAAGTTCTTCCACTATATCTTTTGGAGTTACAAAAACCGTCGTTTCTTTTTTAATTTCTAAAATAGAAAGTAAAGAGAAATGATCCCAATGGGGATGCGTTATAAAAATGTAGTCTGCATCGTGTAAAGGAGGGACCTCAATGGGGTCAAAATAAAGAATTTTACTTCCTATAAGTTTGATACTACTTTGTGTGTTCACTTGAATTGGTTCCATAACCTACTCCTTTCCAATTTGAATATAAAAGAAAATTATCTGTATTTAATATATCACTCACCATCTCGCCAAGAGTTAAAGATGACTTTCCTTTCCAAGTATTTTTACAGAAGTAAAGCCAAAGATCTTTTTCTTTCATCCCTACCATTTTTAAGCGTTCCATTTCTTCTTTTTTAGAAGTAAGAGCTGGGATTAGGCGATGATACAATTCTTCTAAATTTTCAAATTTATCTTCTAACATTTTAATCCATCCTATCTTAAAAAATTTGTTTGCTACATATATTATTATAAAGCAAAGTGAAAGAATAGGAAAGATGAATATTGAAAAAAGACACTTTTAAGACATCGATTTTCATTTTATTATTAGGTGGTTTTCTAACCAAAATTTTAGGATTTGTCATCCGTATTTTGTTTACAAGAGAAGTAGGAGAATATGGAATTTCTTTATATACCATTGTAACTCCTACCTATTCCTTAATGATTACTTTAGCATCTTTTGCCATCCCGATTAGTATTTCAAAATTAGTAAGTGAAGAAAAAATAAGAAGTAAAAAAATCTTTTTCACCACAGCTTTATTTTTACTAGCTTTAAACGCTTTTATGATTGGAGGAATTACTCTTCTTGCTCCTTTTATCGCGAGCGCTTTACTAAAACAACCAAAAGTCACTCCTTTATTAATTGCCATGGCATACACACTTCCTTTTGTTTCAATGACCTCCATCTTAAAAGGCTACTTTCTAGGAAAATTAAAAGTCGCGCCGAACACCATTTCTAATATTTTTGAACAATTAGTACGAATCTTTTTTTTACTTCTTTTCCTTCCTAAAATTGTCAAACAAAACGTCCTTCTAGGAGTCATTACTTTTATTCTTATGAATATTGTCACCGAAACGGTAAGTATATTCACATTCTGCTTATTTCTTCCTAAAAAAATAAATATTACCAAAGAAGATTTAAAACC
Source organism: uncultured Bacilli bacterium (assembly GCA_947626215.1). Lineage (GTDB taxonomy): Bacteria > Bacillota_I > Bacilli_A > RF39 > UBA660 > Ventrenecus. The sequence goes on along the minus strand of CANQRJ010000012.1, from coordinate 5,996 downwards.
ACGAAAAGACATTTTAAGTCGTATCTTAAATATTAGTATTCCAAGTGTATCAGGTAGATTAATTGGAAATATCGGTTTCTTTTTAGAGCCCATTCTTCTTACTCATATCTTGTTATATGTAGGATACTCTAGTGAATACATTTTAGAAGAATACGCCGCCTACAATGCCTACGCGATTGGCTTATTGACCATTCCTTCCTTTTTTATTCAAGCCATTTGTCAAATTTTAATTCCTGAAGTAAGTAAATATCACGCAAACCATAATGAAATGATGTTAAAAAGAAGAATCAAACAAGCCCTTTTTTATTCTTTTGTAATTGGACTTTCTTGTTCCCTTGCAATACTGATATTCCGTGATGTTCTTTTACAAATTTTATATAAGACCACGATGGGAAGTGAATACATATTCACGCTTGCCTTCTTCTTTGTATTCTTCTATTTAGAAGCTCCATTATCGAGTACTTTACAAGCAATGGACAAAGCAGGAGTCGCGATGCGAATTAGTCTTTATGGAATTTTAGTAAAACTATTTGTGATGGTCTTCTTTTCCTTCTTCAAAATTGGCATTTACTCTCTTGTTTTTAGTGAAATCATCAATATTATTTTTGTTGTACATCTAAACTATCGCGCAGTAAAAAAAGAAATCAAGACTTTTTAATCTTGATAGGCTCTAAATGTGACAATGGAACTGTTTTCCTGGGTTTCAACCTCAAATTGATACCCTTTTCTTTTATCCGTAGGAATTCGTGTATAAAGCGTAGTATTTTCATCATAATTGGTATTTTTTTTCATACTTTTTAGAATATCATCTAGACTTAAATAATGAGATTTCAATACTTCTTCTAACGTAGCTTTTGTAGATCCATAATAAAGATAAACTTCATCGACACATTCATAGATGAAAGTTGTATTATCCAAAGTAAAAGCATCTTTATTGACACATCGATTTAATTCATCATAAGAAAGAACGAAATCCGTATAGTCTTCTATTTTCTCTAATCTTTCGATTCTTTGAACATCATAAAGATAATTTAATAAAAGAAAACTAAACAAAAAAAGAATAAAGAAAATCGTAAATAATAATAAAACAAATTTTAATTTTAATTTTATAAATATTGAACTTTTCTTTTTCACAAATACACTCCTCCACGCATTAGAGATATTTTATCATAAAAATAAGAATTGGGGAATTGTTTTTTTAAAGTTTCTATGATAAACTTATTAAAGAATAAGGGTGACTAGTATGTTTACAGAATACGATTATAATAACCAACCAATTGTCGACATTGTAAATAATATGATTACCGATGCATCAAGAAAACGTGCGAGTGATATTCACTTTGACCCGACTCCTGATGTATTAAATGTAAGAATCCGTGTAGATGGTGAATTGATTTTGTATGCCAAAGTTCCCCAAAATGTGAAAAAAAATCTAGTAACCCGTATCAAAATTATTTCAGGAATGAATATTACTGAATCTCGTGTTCCTCAAGATGGGGCGATTAAAATGCAAGTCGATGGAAAAGATTTAGACTTACGTGTATCTACCCTTCCAATTGTTTATGGAGAAAAAGTCGTAATTCGTCTTTTAGAATATTCTTCTGAATTAAGTTCCTTAGAATCTTTAGGATTTTCAGATCGAAATTTAGACTTAGTTCAAAAAGCCATTCAAAAACCAAATGGAATTATTCTAGTCACTGGAGCGACTGGAACAGGTAAATCTACTACAGTATATGCCGTTTTACAAAAACTAAATACAACAGAAAGAAATATCATCACTGTAGAAGACCCAGTTGAAATGAAAATCGCCGGGATTAATCAAGTACAAACCATGAGTGAAATTGGTCTTACATTTGCAAATGCTCTTCGTTCCATTTTACGTCAAGACCCCGATATTATAATGATTGGTGAAATTCGTGATAATGAAACCGCTAGAATTGCCGTTCGTGCAAGTATTACAGGTCACTTAGTTTTATCAACAATTCATACAAACAACTCTTTAACGACCATTGAACGTTTAGTCGATATGGATGTTGAAAGATATCTTTTAGGCTCTGCTCTAGAAGCAATTATTTCCCAAAGATTATGTAAAAAATTATGTCCAAAATGTCGTGAAGCAAGACCAACGACAGACTATGAAAAAAGAGTATTTAAAACGGCTTTAAATATGGATATTGATAATATTTATAAACCTGTTGGATGTGAAAGTTGCTACAAAGGTTATGTCGGTCGAATTGCTTTACAAGAAGTTTTAATATTAAATCAAGATATACGAGATGCGATTGTAAATAATACTCCAAAAGAAGAAATAAGAAAATTAATTTATGCAAATCATCAAGCAACAAGTTTACTAGATGATGGACTCATAAAAGTCATTAATGGTCTTACTAGTTTTGAAGAAGTATTAAGAGTCATTGATATTGAAGAAGATTTAGGAGAAGAACAAGTACTCCTTAAAAATGCAATTATTGGAAAAGAAGAAATCCCAGAAACAAAAGAAGAACCTATAAGTGAAAATGAAATAGATACTTTACCAATAATTGATAATCCCGAAATTACTCCATTAGAAACATTAGATATTTAAAAAAAGATTACAAAAAAACCGTAATCTTTTTTCATTTTAAATTATGAAACGAAAAGAATCTATAAAACCTACCTCACAATATTTATTTAATAAACAAATATAAATTTACAAAAAAGCTATTTTATAATTTGAACTACCTTATAAGCATCATTTAAACTACCAGTTCCAGATACGATTTTAACATTTGGTTTTAAATAAAGAGTAGGATATATTTTCAAATGATCACGTACATCTACTGGATTAAACACATTAACTAGAGAGTAAACTTGCATAGCCACCTCTTCACTTTGGTTAATAGTTAATGTCCATCCATTGGCAGTTACCCAACTCTCATTATTTATATTTTGTGAATAAAAATAATCAGACAAATAAACAAGGGCCACTAAACCTTTCCATAAATATGTTCTTAAAACTTTATCAGTACATTCAGAATATTGAAAACTATTTTCTTTACATATATCTCCAACATTTTTGCTTCTTTCCATCATATAACAATTTTCTTTATTATTATTCGATCTGAAATCTCCACTACCTGTATTCCAATAGATATCATCAGATATAATATTTAAAGAATTTTTTAAACTTTTCGATTCAAAATTACATTCTATTGTTGCATTACTTGTCGAATTATAGCATGTTCCACTTTCACCTCTCCAATAAAGACTATTATTTGCAAAACTATCTTGTTCAACACCATTTTCATTTTCTAATTTATTTGTTTCATATCCAGGATTTAATAACTTCATCAAGTCTGCTTGACTCCATTCATTCACTCCTTTACCTGCATTTACGTTATTGGAAGAGGTATCCCAACTATATTCTCCAATACTATCATTTCTTACTATTTTTACTCTTTGTTCCACATCTGTTTCTGAAGTCATGACATTCACGAGCCCTATGATACGCCATAATTCATTATTAAATGTTATATAATTATTTGGATTTGCTCCTGCATATCGATATTCAGTTTGACCAAATCCAACGTTATTCAGAGTGCTTGCCACATTCTCATGTGTTACCTCGTATAACCCTTCTCCACTTTCTACTAAAGGTATTCCTTTTCCTAAAATATAAACTCCTTTTACAAAATATAAATTACATTTTGTCCTTGAAGTAGTGACACCTTCAACTACAATTTGCCAATCTTCTGTTAAAGATACTTTTATGTTTTCTTCCTTCTTCCCTAATACACCACAGTAACTTTGATTTTCATCTAAAACGTATCTTTCTTCTTTTCTTGGCATTTCTTTTTGTATAACTCCATCTTTATAAAAAGCAAAATAGATATCTCCTGGATCTTCTATTGTTCCATTTATGACATTAAAAGTATCGTTAGCTTCAAAGATTGCAAATGTTCTATAAAGAATCACTCCACTTATTAATAAAATACAAGTAATGGTAAATAAAACAATTTCTGTTTTCTTTTTATTTTTCTCTTTAAATTTTTCTAATTTCATATGAAAAAAATCACCCTACTCTATAGAATGATTTTATCATATAACCCCCCCCCCGTCGTCAATTGACATAAATGTAAATTTATCTTACAATATTTTCTTTTCTTTTTTAAAATAAGTATGATAATAAAATTCATTATCTTTACACATTTTTTCAACACTTTCAAAATCACTGTTTGCAAATTTTCTACACAAATTTAGTATTTCATTTTCATTTTTACTATTTAAATGATATTTTTTTATACTTCCATCTTCAAATTTAAAAATAAATACTTTTTCTTTACCTAAATGTTCATTCCAAAAACCATTTGAAAGATTTCTACAAATAAAATCTTCAAAAAAATCTATTTGATCATTTGAAAATGTAACTCCATAATCATCATCAATTTTTTGAACTTTAAATCCATGATCTTGGAGTTCTTTAATATTATTAATTCCCATTATATAACTATAATTCATATAAAATCACTATTCCTTATATTAAGATTAACATAATCTTTTACATTTGTATAATATAATAATCAATATTTCCTTTTAAATCTATTGATGGCATTTCAATTAATAATCATCAAAATCAGAAATCCTGTTCCATTCCAATTTTTTTTCATTGACATCCCATATAATCATCAACACTTTTATAATCTTTGAACACCAAATGACTTACATCATTTTAAACAGATTTATAATTAAGAATATTTTAGTTACCAAAGTTTCTTGTGTTTCAAAAATCTTTTTCTTTTATAATTTAATTATTATCTCGATTATATGTTCATTTAAAAAAAATTCATGGGTATCATAATTTATTAAAAATATTTCGAAAATCTATATAATTCTTTTTTTTATTTTCATTATTGTATTCTTTATATCTACGAAGTTGAGCATTGACTCTTGCCATGAATTCTAAAGTTTGAAAAGGCTTGGTAATATAATCATCACCACCTATCATTAGTCCATTTACTTTATCTAAATCTTCTACCTTGGCAGTTACAAAAATAATTGGAAAATTATATTTTTCTCTTAATTTTTTACATAAGGTAAAACCATCTACTTCTGGCATCATAACATCCAATATTGCTAAATCGATAGATAAATGATCTATGTTTTTTAATACATCTTCACTCTGATAATATTTATCTACATGATAGTTTGCATTTTTTAAAACAATCTCCATTAAATCTGCAATTTCTTTTTCATCATCTACTACTAAAATGTTCATAAAAACCTCACTTATAATGCCTATTTTACCATAAAATAACAAATCGTTAAAGTAAGAATAAATACTTAAAATACTAATCTATAATTTTAAGGCCTAATATAGTAGATAAACTAACTGCTTGATAACTCGTAACAATTAAACCTCTTAAATCTTCTAATTTCACTTTTATTTCGGAAATATCACAAGTTCGAAAATCCATTTTATCTAATTTAGTTTCAAAAAAATCAGTTCTTATTAACTTGCAATGATCAAAATTTACTTTATTTAATTTTTTTATTCGAATAAAATTACTTTCACTCATATCACAATCACAAAAACTCACTTTATTAAAATAACTTTCAGAAAAATTACTATATCTTAGTACACATTCTTTAAAAGAAACATTTTCTAAACGTGATTCCATCATATTAGTTCCAACAAATTTAGAACTAATATATTCATTTCCTTTACTAATAAATTTTGAATAGATAGAATTTGAAAAATCACAATGAAAAAAAGTACATTGTTCAAAATATTTATTCGATAAATCACATTTAGAAAAATCTACATTTTTAAACACACATTGAATATAATCATTCTCTAAACAATCAAAAATCATATTTTCAAATGTTTCATTTTTACATTCCATGATTCATTCCTTCATTTCTATAAATCCCCATTTCTCATATTGTACCAAATTTCTAACGAAAAGTCTTTAACTTTGGCAAAAAATTATTGCAAAATAAAAAGTGTTGGATTATTA